>JAHBAM020000246.1 GCA_018500125.2 Roseobacter sp.
CGAGCCAGCTGATCGGGGTGATCTCGGCGATTGTGCTGGCCTATCTGTTGCATTCGGTTTGGGCCTTGATCCTGTCGGGCATCATCAGCGCGCTGGCCGAGCTGTTGATCTTTGAGCTGGCCTTGCCGGGCCAGCGCAACAGGTTCCGCTGGGAGCGCGCCGCGAGCAACGAGCTGATCAGCTTTGGCAAATGGATCTTCCTGTCAACGGTGGCAGGGTTTGTGATCACGCAGGCGGGCAAGCTGATGCTTGGCAAATACCTGCCGCTGGATCAATTCGGGGTCTATAATATCGGTTATTTTCTGGCCTCCTTTCCGCTGCTTCTGGGCATGGTTCTGGTCAACCGGATGTTGATTCCGATCTATCGGGAATGGCCGCCCAAGGACAATGCGGCCAATTTTGCTTACCTGCGCAAAATGCGCCTGATGGTCTCGCTGGCGCTGCTCTCTCTTGTGGCGGTCTTTGGTCTTGGCGGGGTCTGGATCGTCGATCTGCTCTATGATCCACGCTATGCTGCGGCGGGCGCGATCACGGTCTTGGTTGCGCTGATGCAAATCCCCGCGCTGATCGCGCTCACCTATGATCAGGCGGCGCTTGCGACGGGCGACAGCAAACGCTTCTTTGTGCTTGCGGGCGCAAAAGCGGGTCTGATGGTGCTCTGCCTTTATGGGGGGCTTGTGCTCGACGGGCTGTCAGGGGCGATCATCGGGCAGGGCGTGGCGATGCTGCTGGCCTATCCTGTTGTGGTCTGGCTCTCCAAACACACCGGCGCATGGGATGCGCTGCACGATGGCGTGCTTGCGCTGCTTGGGCTGGGGCTGGCGGGGCTTTGCTATGCGCTCAACCGCGAGGCGCTCGAGGCTTTGATCGCGGTTGGCCAGTGATTGGCCAGTGACTGGACGGTGACCGGACGGTGACTGGACTGCGATTGGGCTGCGATTGGGCTGCGATTGGAAACACTATGTTTTTCAGCGCAAAAAGCCGCTAAACTGGGCTGTGTGCAAGGCGGTCGCCCAAATTTGACCGCATTTTTATGTGATACATCAAAGGCGCGCCAAGGCCTTGGGGATAACGTTTTATGTCTCATACGAGTGTTACGCCTTTTGCAGGCGAAAATGATATTGCCATCATCGGGATGGCGGCCCATGTCCCGGGGGCCTCAAATCTTGAGACATTCTGGGCCAATCTGCACGACGGTCTGTGCTCGATCCGCAAGCTCTCGGAGGAGGAGCTTGCCAAAGCCGGGGTGCCCGAGGCGCTGCGGCGTCAGCCCGATTATGTGCCCTTTGCGGCCGCGCTCGACAGGTTTGAGCATTTTGACGGCGAGTTTTTTGGCTTTTCCCCCAAGGAAAGCGCAATCCTTGATCCGCAACACCGCCAGTTTCTCGAGGTTGTCTGGGAGGCCTTCGAAAGTGCAGGCCACCCGCCTGAAACGGTCACAGGCCCGATCGGGGTCTTTGCGGGCTGTGGCATGGGCAGCTATTTTTATCACAACATCTGTTCCAACCCCGATCTTGTGGAGGATGTGGGCGCGTTCCTTCTGCGCCACACAGGCAACGACAAGGATTTTCTTGCCACCCGCGCCAGCCATGTGTTTGACCTGACGGGGCCAAGCCTCAGCTTGCAGACCGCCTGTTCGACATCGCTTGTTGCCACGCATTATGCGGCCCAGTCCCTGCTCACGGGGGAATGTGATCTGGCCCTCGCCGGCGGTGTCACGCTCGAGCTGCCACAGGGCCGGGGCTATCTCTACAAAGAGGGCGAGATTCTCTCTCCCGACGGCCAATGCCACGCCTTTGACCACCGCGCCAAAGGCACGGTTTTTGGCTCGGGCGCAGGGGTGGTTGTGCTTAAGCGCATGGCAGATGCCCTGCGCGACAATGATCATATCTGGGCGGTCATCAAAGGCAGCGCGGTCAACAACGACGGCGCCGCCAAGGCCGGCTATCTGGCCCCCTCGGTGGATGGGCAGGCCGCCGCGATCAGGGAAGCCCAGGCCATCGCCGGGGTGACCGCCGACACCGTCGATTATGTCGAATGTCACGGCACAGGAACCTATCTGGGCGACCCGATCGAAGTTGCGGCGCTCACAGAAGCCTTTCGCAAAACCACCGATGAGGAGGGGTTTTGCCGCATTGGCTCGGTCAAAACAAACATCGGCCATCTGGACACAGCCGCAGGCGTGGCGAGCCTGATCAAAACGGCTCTGGCGCTCAAAGAGGCCGAGATGCCGCCTTCGCTGGGCTTTGAGACGGCCAATCCGACGATTGATTTTGAGCACTCCCCCTTTGTGGTCAATGACCGGCTGTGTCGCTGGCCAAGACGCAATGGCCCGCGGCGGGCCGGGGTCAACTCGCTGGGCGTCGGCGGAACCAACGCCCATGTCGTGCTGGAGGAGGCCCCCCTGCGGGCTGCGGGCGAGGCGAGCGCATGGCCCGCCCAGATCCTCTGTGTCTCTGCGCGCTCCAAAGGCGCGCTGGAGGACAACACCGCCGCTCTGGCAGATTATATCCGCGCCCATCCCGAGCAAGAGCTTGCCGATGTGGCCTTTACCCTCAAGGAGGGTCGCCGCGCCTTTGAGCGCCGCCGGGTGATTGTCGCCGAAAGCCATGCCGAGGCGGCCCGGCTCTGGCAGGACAACGACCCGCAGCGCTGTTTCACCCACCAAGCCATGCACAAGCCCCAGACCGTGTTCATGTTTCCGGGCGGCGGCGCGCAATACACCGGCATGGCGCGGGATCTATACGAAACCGAGCCGGTCTTTGCAGACTGGATGGACCGGGGGCTTGAGCTTCTCACGCCACGGCTCGATTATGATCTGCGCGCGCTCTGGCTGCCCGATCCACAGGCGCGCGCCGCCGCAGAAGAACGGCTGAAAAAGCCTTCGGTGCAGCTCCCGCTGGTGATGATCATCGAATACGCCCTCGCCAAACTCTGGCAAAGCTGGGGGGTCATGCCCGATGTGCTGGTGGGGCATTCGATGGGCGAAAACACGGCTGCCTGTCTTGCCGGTGTGATGAGCTTTGAGGATTGTGTCGGGCTTGTGCACCTGCGCGGACGGCTGTTTGACACTGTCCCTGCGGGGGGGATGCTCTCGGTCTCCTTGTCGGCCGAGGCGCTCAAGCCCTATCTGGGCGCGCGGCTCGATCTGGCCTCGGTCAACGGGCCGATGCTTTCAGTCGCCTCCGGCCCCGAAACGGCGCTGGCAGATCTGCAAGCGCGGCTGGACGCGGATGATATCGAATACCAGCGCATCGCAATCGACATTGCCGCCCATTCGCGGATGCTTGAGCCGGTGTTGCAAAGCTTTGGCGACTATCTCGGCTCGATCCCGCTGCACGCGCCCCAGATCCCGATTGTCTCCAACCACACAGGCGTTTTACTGAGTGATGATCAGGCCAAAGACCCGCAGTATTGGGTCCGGCATTTGCGCGGTGCGGTGCTCTTTGGGGCCTGTATCGACACGCTCGCAGCCCGCGAGGAGCGCATTTATATCGAGATGGGTCCGGGGCGCGCCCTCTCCGCACTGGCCCAGCAAAACCCCAAAATCCGCCGCGACCAAGTCATCTCCGCGCTGCGCCACCCCGAAGACGATATCGCCGATGACACATGGTTTCTCGCCCAATTGGGCCGCATCTGGGCCATGGGCGGCACTTTTGACTGGAGCCAAATCTGGGGCGCGGCCCGCCGCCTGCGCCTGCCTTTGCCGGGCTATCAGTTTCAGCGCAAACCCTATTTTATCGCCCCGCTCAAAGCGGATGGCGACGCCGGCGCGCCCCATCTGTCGCGCTTGGCTCCGCTCTCTGACTGGGGCTTTGTGCCGGCATGGAAGCCCACAGAAGCCGATTGCAACATAGATGTGACAAGCGATCTGGCGCAGGCGCCCGAAAGCTGGCTTGTGTTTCTGGACGAGGCGGGGCTTGGGGCGGCCCTGACCGACAAGCTCCGCGCCGCGGGCCATGTCGTCACCTGCGTGCGCGCCGGTGACGCCTTTGGCCGCGCTGAAGCCGGCGGCTATATCCTGTCGCCCGAACGCGGGCGCGACGGCTATGCCAGGCTGGTTGCAGACCTCGCCCTGCAAGGCATCCAGCCGGGGCGCATCGCGCATTTCTGGCTCGTCACGGCGGGCGGAAGGCACCGTGCCGGCCCCAGGTTTTTTTATCCCACGCCAGAGCAGGGGGTTTTTTCGCTGTTCTTTCTTGTCCCAGGCATGGCCC
>JAHBAM020000161.1 GCA_018500125.2 Roseobacter sp.
AGGTGTATTCCTCGGGTGGTTTTGGCATTGCCCCGTAATCGGACATGAGTGCTGGCCCCCTTTGGGCTGGCGAACTGAGCCGGGGGGTAACCCCCAAAATTGGAGTGAAACTGTGGATAGAGCCCAGAAAGAGAAAGTGGTCGAGGAACTCGGCCAGATCTTTGAAAGCTCTGGCGTTGTTGTGGTTGCACACTACGCTGGCCTTACAGTTGCTGAGATGCAGGATCTACGTGCGCGCGCAAGCGAAGCAGGTGGGGCCGTACGCGTCGCCAAGAACAGGCTCGCCAAAATTGCCCTAGAAGGAAAACCTATCGCTGAGATGGGGAACCTCCTGACAGGCATGACCGTTCTGACCTATTCCGAGGATCCTGTGGCTGCGGCCAAGGTTGCCGAAGAATTTGCCAAGGGTAACGACAAGTTCGAAATCCTCGGCGGTGCGATGAGCGGTGATATTCTGGACCGTGCTGGTGTTACAGCTGTGTCGAAACTGCCTTCACGTGACGAGCTTCTGGCTACGATCGCGGGCATGATCGGTGCACCTGCAAGCAACATCGCCGGTGCAATTGGCGCACCTGCTTCAAATATCGCTTCCATCCTTTCGACTATCGAAGAGAAGGCGGCGTAAGCAACCTATCGGCTGGCGTGGGGCAAGACCTCATCGTTGGAACACAAATTTAGAAACGGAAAGCAAGTAAAATGGCTGATCTGAAAAAACTCGCGGAAGAAATCGTCGCATTGACGCTTTTGGAAGCACAAGAACTGAAAACGATCCTTAAAGACGAATACGGCATCGAGCCTGCAGCCGGTGGCGCAGTCATGATGGCCGGCCCTGCCGATGCTGGCGGTGCAGCTGCTGAAGAGCAAACAGAATTCAACGTAATTCTCGTTTCTGCAGGCGCTTCAAAGATCAACGTGATCAAAGAAGTTCGCGGCATCACAGGCCTCGGTCTGAAAGAAGCCAAAGACCTCGTCGAAGCCGGTGGCAAAGCCATCAAAGAAGGCGTCGACAAAGCCGAAGCAGAAGACATCAAAGCCAAGCTCGAGGCAGCTGGCGCGGAAGTCGAACTCAAGTAAGCGGTGCGCGCAGAGCGCACACCCTACGGGTGACTGTAGGGTGTGCATTTATGCGCACCTTCAGGCTGGGCGGGGAGAAATCCGTGCCCAGCCGAACCTGTCTTAGCAAGGGCCTCATTAGGAGGCGTTTTCTTAGGCGCGGTTCATAGTCGGGAGGCTCCAATGGGAATGGAGCCGGGAATTGACTGAAGCGTGTCGTCTCGTATGGAGGCAAGGCCGGGACCCGACGGTGCTTGCATTCGGTGAGAAATAAAAAGGTGAACTCGACCATGGCGCAAACCTTCCTTGGCCAGAAACGTCTTCGTAAATATTTTGGTAAAATCCGTGAAGTTCTGGAGATGCCGAACCTGATTGAGGTTCAGAAATCTTCATACGACCTGTTCCTGAATTCAGGGGACCAGCCCCAGCCGCTCGACGGCGAAGGTATCAAAGGTGTGTTCCAGTCGGTCTTCCCGATCAAGGACTTCCATGAGACCTCGGTTCTTGAATTTGTCGATTATGAGCTTGAAGAGCCAAAATATGACGTCGAAGAGTGTCAGCAGCGCGATATGACTTATAGCGCGCCTCTCAAGGTAAAGCTGCGCCTCATTGTGTTTGATATCGACGAAGATACAGGCGCACGTTCGGTCAAGGACATCAAAGAGCAAGACGTGTTCATGGGCGATATGCCTTTGATGACGCCGAACGGCACCTTTGTTGTGAACGGCACCGAGCGCGTGATCGTGTCCCAGATGCACCGCTCGCCGGGTGTTTTCTTTGATCACGACAAGGGCAAGACACACGCTTCGGGCAAGCTGTTGTTTGCGTGCCGTATTATCCCGTATCGCGGCTCGTGGCTCGACTTTGAATTTGACGCCAAAGACATCGTCTTTTCGCGCATTGACCGTCGTCGCAAGCTGCCTGTCACCACGCTGCTTTATGCGCTGGGTCTTGATCAGGAAGGCATCATGGATGCCTATTATGACACGGTCACTTACAAGCTTAAGAAGAAAAAGGGCTGGGTCACCAAGTTCTTCCCCGAGCGGGTTCGTGGCACGCGTCCGACCTTTGATCTGGTTGATGCCAAAACGGGCGAAGTGATTGCCGAAGCGGGCAAGAAAATCACGCCGCGCGCGGTGAAACAGCTGATTGATGAAGGCAATGTGACCGAGCTTCTGGTTCCGTTTGAGCAGATCGAAGGCAAATTTGTTGCCAAGGATATCATCAACGAAGAAACCGGCGCGATCTATGTCGAAGCGGGCGACGAGCTGACGTTTGAGCGTGACAAAGATGGCGAGATCATTGGCGGCGCGTTGAAAGAGCTTATGGATGCGGGCTTTACCGACATTCCTGTGCTTGACATCGATAACATCAATGTCGGCCCCTATATGCGCAACACGATGGCGGCCGATAAGAACATGAACCGCGAGACCGCGCTCATGGATATCTACCGTGTGATGCGTCCGGGCGAGCCGCCCACCGTGGAAGCGGCTTCAAATCTCTTTGACACACTGTTCTTTGACAGCGAGCGCTACGATCTCTCGGCTGTTGGCCGTGTGAAAATGAATATGCGTCTTGATCTGGATGCGCCGGACACGCTGCGCACCCTGCGCCGCGAAGATATCGTCTCCTGCATCAAAGCGCTGGTTATGCTGCGCGACGGCAAAGGCGACATCGACGACATCGACCACCTCGGCAACCGCCGCGTGCGCTCTGTTGGCGAGCTGATGGAAAACCAGTATCGCGTGGGCCTCTTGCGCATGGAGCGCGCGATCAAGGAGCGGATGTCATCTGTCGAGATCGACACTGTGATGCCGCAAGACCTGATCAACGCCAAGCCTGCCGCGGCGGCTGTGCGTGAATTCTTCGGCTCAAGCCAGCTGTCGCAGTTTATGGACCAAACCAACCCGCTCTCGGAAGTGACGCACAAGCGCCGCCTCTCCGCGCTTGGGCCAGGGGGTCTGACGCGCGAACGTGCGGGCTTTGAAGTCCGCGACGTTCACCCAACGCACTATGGCCGTATGTGTCCGATCGAGACGCCGGAAGGCCCGAACATCGGCCTGATCAACTCGCTTGCAACCTTTGCGCGGGTGAACAAATACGGCTTTATCGAAACACCTTATCGCAAGGTTGTGGACGGCAAAGTCACCGACGATGTGTCTTATATGTCGGCGACCGAAGAGATGCGCCATGTTGTGGCACAGGCGAACGCCAATCTCGACGAGAACGGCCGGTTTGTGAACGATCTGGTGAGCACGCGCCAGTCGGGCGAATATACGCTCGCGCCGAACGAAAACGTCGATCTGATTGACGTTTCGCCAAAGCAGCTTGTGTCTGTGGCGGCCTCGCTCATCCCGTTCCTTGAAAACGACGACGCCAACCGCGCTCTTATGGGCTCGAATATGCAACGTCAGGCTGTGCCACTCTTGCAGGCCGAAGCGCCGCTGATCGGCACAGGCATTGAGGGCAAGGTCGCGATTGACTCGGGCGCCGCCATTCAGGCCAAGCGTGCGGGCATCATCGACCAAGTGGATGCGCAGCGTATTGTTATTCGCGCCACCCATGACCTCGGTCTTGGGGATGCGGGCGTTGATATTTATCGTATGCGCAAATTCCAGCGCTCCAACCAGAACACCTGTATCAACCAGCGCCCCTTGGTGAAGGTGGGTGACACGGTGCAGAAGGGCGAGATTATTGCCGATGGTCCGTCAACGGATATTGGCGAACTGGCGCTTGGCAAGAACGTGGTTGTCGCGTTTATGCCGTGGAACGGCTACAACTACGAAGACTCCATTCTGATCTCCGAGCGTATTTCGCAAGATGACGTCTTTACGTCGATCCACATCGAGGAATTCGAAGTGGCGGCGCGATACGAAGCTTGGCCCAGAGGAAATCACACGCGATATTCCCAACGTGGGCGAAGAAGCGCTGCGCAACCTCGATGAGGCGGGCATCGTTTACATCGGCGCGGATGTGGAGCCGGGTGATATCCTTGTGGGTAAGATCACGCCGAAGGGCGAAAGCCCGATGACGCCGGAAGAAAAGCTTCTGCGCGCGATCTTCGGCGAAAAGGCCTCTGATGTGCGTGACACGTCTTTGCGCGTAAAGCCGGGTGACTTTGGCACGGTTGTGGAAGTGCGCGTCTTTAACCGCCACGGTGTGGAAAAAGACGAGCGTGCGCTTCAGATCGAGCGCGAAGAAGTCGAGCGTCTTGCACGTGACCGCGACGATGAGCTGGCGATTCTGGATCGCAACATCTACGCGCGTCTGGGCGATATGCTGCTTGGCAAAGAAGTGGCCAAAGGTCCGAAAGGCGTGAAAGCCGGCTCAAAAGTCGATGCGGAAATGCTGGAAACCTACCCACGCTCGGCTTGGTGGATGATCGCCCTGAAGGACGAGAAAAACGCCCAGATCGTGGAAGCTTTGAACGAGCAATACGAGGCGCAGAAGCGCACGCTGGACGCCCGTTTTGAAGACAAGGTCGAGAAAGTCCGCAGGGGTGATGACTTGCCGCCCGGTGTGATGAAGATGGTCAAAGTCTTTGTGGCTGTGAAGCGCAAGCTTCAGCCAGGTGACAAAATGGCCGGTCGTCACGGGAACAAAGGTGTTATTTCCAAGGTTGTGCCTATGGAAGATATGCCATTCCTTGCCGATGGCACGCCAGTTGACTTCTGTCTCAACCCGCTCGGTGTTCCCTCGCGGATGAACGTCGGTCAGATCCTTGAAACCCACATGGGTTGGGCGGCACGCGGTCTTGGCCTCAAGATTGATGACGCTCTTGGCGAATATCGCCGCTCGGGCGATCTGACGCCTGTTCGGGACGCGATGAAGCACGCTTACGGTGACGATGTGTATGACGAAGGCATCGCGGGCATGGAAGAAGCGCAGCTGATCGAGGCGGCGGGCAATGTCACACGCGGTGTGCCGATTGCGACGCCTGTCTTTGACGGTGCGAAAGAGGCCGATGTGAACGATGCGCTGACACGCGCGGGCTTTGACACCTCGGGTCAGTCGATCTTGTTTGACGGCCGCACAGGCGAGCAGTTTGCCCGCCCTGTCACGGTTGGCATCAAGTATCTGCTCAAGCTGCACCACCTTGTGGACGACAAGATCCACGCGCGCTCGACAGGGCCATACAGCCTTGTCACGCAGCAACCTCTGGGCGGTAAGGCCCAGTTCGGTGGCCAGCGCTTTGGTGAGATGGAAGTCTGGGCGCTCGAAGCTTACGGCGCGGCCTATACCCTGCAAGAGATGCTGACTGTGAAGTCGGATGATGTTGCGGGCCGGACCAAAGTCTATGAGAGCATCGTGAAGGGTGAAGACAACTTTGAGGCCGGTGTGCCGGAGAGCTTTAACGTTCTCGTCAAAGAAGTCCGCGGCCTTGGCCTGAACATGGAACTCCTGGATGCGGAGGATGAGGAATAAGAGGCAGCCAAAGGTGCGCAGTGAATGCGCACCCTACCGCGCCCCGTAGGGTGTGCGCTTTGCGCGCACCGTCTCCCTCCCGCCCAGATTTGAGGACATCAAAATGAACCAGGAACTGACAAACAACCCGTTTAACCCACTTGCTCCGACGAAAGTCTTTGACGAGATCAAGGTTTCTCTGGCCTCGCCAGAGCGCATTCTCTCGTGGTCATTCGGGGAAATCAAAAAGCCCGAAACCATCAACTACCGCACGTTCAAGCCCGAGCGTGACGGCCTTTTCTGCGCGCGTATCTTCGGGCCGGTAAAGGACTATGAATGCCTTTGCGGCAAATATAAGCGCATGAAGTATCGCGGCGTTGTCTGCGAGAAATGCGGCGTCGAAGTGACACTCCAGAAAGTGCGCCGCGAGCGTATGGGCCACATCGAGCTGGCCTCGCCTGTGGCACATATCTGGTTCCTCAAGTCGCTCCCGTCGCGGATCGGCCTGATGCTGGACATGACCCTGCGTGATCTTGAGCGCGTGCTTTACTTTGAAAACTACGTCGTGATCGAGCCGGGCCTCACAGACCTGACCTACGGCCAGATGCTCACCGAAGAAGAGTTTATGGACGCCCAAGACCACTACGGTATGGACGCTTTCACAGCCAACATCGGTGCGGAAGCGATCCGCGAGATGCTGGCGCAGATCGACCTTGAGTCTGAAGCAGAAACCCTGCGCGCCGACCTCAAGGAAGCGACCGGCGAGCTGAAGCCGAAGAAAATCATCAAGCGTCTCAAGGTTGTTGAAAGCTTCCTTGAGAGTGGCAACCGCCCCGAGTGGATGGTTATGACGGTGATCCCTGTGATCCCGCCAGAGCTGCGCCCGCTGGTGCCGCTGGACGGGGGCCGCTTTGCGACCTCTGATCTCAACGATCTTTACCGCCGCGTGATCAACCGCAACAACCGTCTCAAGCGGCTCATCGAGCTGCGCGCGCCCGACATCATCGTGCGCAACGAAAAGCGGATGTTGCAGGAATCTGTCGATGCGCTGTTTGACAACGGCCGTCGTGGCCGTGTGATCACCGGCGCCAACAAGCGCCCGCTCAAATCACTGTCGGATATGCTGAAAGGCAAGCAAGGCCGCTTCCGTCAGAACCTTTTGGGCAAACGCGTCGACTTCTCCGGCCGGTCTGTCATTGTGACCGGCCCTGAGCTGAAGCTGCACCAGTGCGGCCTGCCCAAGAAGATGGCGCTCGAGCTGTTCAAGCCGTTTATTTACTCACGGCTTGAGGCCAAGGGCCTGTCTGCGACTGTGAAACAGGCCAAGAAGCTTGTGGAAAAAGAGCGCCCCGAAGTCTGGGATATCTTGGATGAAGTTATCCGCGAGCACCCCGTTATGCTCAACCGTGCTCCGACGCTTCACCGCCTTGGCATTCAGGCGTTTGAGCCTGTCTTGATCGAAGGTAAGGCGATTCAGCTTCACCCGCTCGTGTGCTCGGCGTTTAACGCTGACTTTGACGGTGACCAAATGGCTGTGCACGTGCCGCTCTCGCTGGAAGCCCAGCTGGAAGCGCGTGTTCTGATGATGTCAACGAACAACGTTCTGTCGCCCGCCAACGGCGCGCCCATCATTGTTCCGTCACAGGATATGATTCTGGGTCTTTACTACACGACCATCGAGCGTGAAGGCATGGTTGGCGAAGGTATGGCCTTTGGCTCCATCGAGGAAGTCCAACACGCGCTGGACGCGGGCGCTGTGCATCTGCACTCCAAGATCATCGCGCGGATTCCGCAGGTGGACGACGAGGGCAACACTGTGATGAAGCGGTTTGAAACAACGCCGGGCCGGGTTCGTCTGGGGGCGCTTCTGCCACAAAACAACAAAGCGCCGTTTGATCTTGTAAACCGTTTGCTGCGCAAGCGCGAAGTTCAGCAGGTGATTGACACGGTCTACCGCTATTGCGGTCAGAAAGAGTCGGTTATTTTCTGTGACCAGATCATGACAATGGGCTTCCGCGAAGCGTTCAAAGCGGGGATTTCCTTTGGGAAGGATGACATGGTCATCCCGGACACCAAATGGAGCATCGTTGACGAGACACGCGACTTTGTGAAGGACTTCGAGCAACAATATCTCGACGGTCTGATCACACAGGGCGAGAAATACAACAAAGTGGTCGACGCATGGTCAAAGTGTAACGACAAAGTCACCGAAGCCATGATGAACACCATCTCGGCAGACAAACGCGACGAGAATGGCGCAGTTATGGAGCCGAACTCGGTTTACATGATGGCTCACTCCGGCGCGCGTGGCTCGGTCACCCAGATGAAACAGCTCGGCGGGATGCGCGGCCTGATGGCCAAGCCGAACGGCGACATCATCGAGACACCGATCATCTCGAACTTTAAAGAAGGTCTGAACGTTCTTGAGTATTTCAACTCAACGCACGGCGCGCGGAAAGGTCTTTCGGATACCGCTCTGAAAACAGCGAACTCCGGTTACCTCACACGCCGTCTTGTGGACGTGGCGCAAGACTGCATCGTGCGCGAGCACGACTGTGGCACAGAGCGCGCAATCACGGCGGAAGCGGCTGTGAACGACGGCGAAGTTGTGTCTTCACTGGCAGAGCGTCTCTTGGGCCGTGTTGCAGCAGACGACATCCTCAAGCCGGGCACAGACGAAGTTCTCATTGCGCAAGGCACAATGATTGACGAGCGTATGGCCGACGCGATTGAGGAAGCCGGTGTTCAAAGCACACGCATCCGCAGCCCGTTGACCTGTGAAGCGGAAGACGGCGTTTGCGCCATGTGTTACGGGCGTGACCTCGCGCGCGGCACGATGGTCAACCAAGGTGAGGCTGTTGGCATCATCGCCGCGCAGTCGATCGGGGAGCCAGGCACACAGCTCACCATGCGGACATTCCACATTGGTGGTGTTGCGCAGGGTGGTCAGCAGTCGTTCCTTGAGGCGAGCCAGGAGGGTAAAATCACCTTCGAAAACGCGTCGCTTCTGGAGAACGAAGCTGGCGAAGCGCTTGTTGTTGGCCGTAACATGAAAATCGCGATTGTCGGTGACGATGGCGAGGAACGCGCGAGCCACAAGCTGAGCTACGGCACCAAGCTTTTTGTCAAAGAAGGCGGCAAGGTGAAGCGCGGCGACAAGCTCTTTGAGTGGGACCCCTATACGCTTCCAATCATTGCGGAAAAAGCGGGCACGGCCAAATTTGTCGATCTTGTGAGCGGTATTGCCGTGCGCGACGAGACAGATGACGCAACAGGCATGACACAGAAGATCGTGATTGACTGGCGCGCCGCTCCGAAAGGCAACGAGCTTAAGCCCGAGATTATCCTCTCGGACAAAGACGGCGAGCCTGTGCGCAATGATGCGGGCAACCCTGTGACCTATCCGATGTCTGTGGATGCGATCCTGTCGATTGAAGACGGTCAAGAGATCAAAGCGGGTGATGTTGTTGCGCGTATTCCACGCGAAGGCGCGAAAACAAAAGACATCACCGGTGGTCTGCCACGTGTTGCGGAACTCTTTGAGGCCCGTCGCCCCAAAGACCACGCGATCATCGCAGAGATCGACGGGTATGTCCGCTATGGCCGCGACTACAAGAACAAGCGTCGTATCTCGATTGAGCCATCAGACGAGAGCTTGGAAGCCGTTGAATACATGGTCCCCAAGGGCAAGCACATTCCTGTCATGGAAGGCGACTTTGTCCAGAAGGGCGACTACATCATGGATGGCAACCCCGCGCCGCATGACATCCTCTCCATTATGGGTGTTGAAGCTCTGGCGGATTACATGATCGACGAGGTGCAAGATGTTTACCGCCTGCAAGGCGTGAAGATCAACGACAAGCACATCGAAGTGATTGTGCGTCAGATGCTCCAGAAGTGGGAAATTCTGGACAGCGGCGACACCACTCTGCTCAAGGGCGAGAATGTCGACAAAGTCGAGTTTGACGAGGCCAATGCCAAGGCGGAAGCCCGCGGCGGACGCCCTGCACAAGGCGAGCCGATCCTTCTCGGGATCACCAAGGCGAGCTTGCAGACACGCTCCTTCATCTCGGCGGCATCGTTCCAGGAGACAACCCGCGTTCTGACCGAAGCCTCTGTGCAAGGTAAGAAAGACAAGCTGGTTGGCCTCAAGGAAAACGTCATCGTGGGCCGCTTGATCCCTGCGGGGACAGGTGGTGCGACGAAGCAAATGCGCCGTGTGGCTCAGGACCGTGATAATGTTGTGCTGGAAGCGCGCCGCGAAGAAGCGGAAGCGGCAGCTGCATTGGCGGCCCCTGTTCAGGACGATGTCTTTGCCGCAGCGCCACCCGCTGAGGACATCACAAGCGAGATCCCGGAGAGCCGCGACGAATAAGCGCTTTCGCAGACAAATTGAAAAACCCCGCTTTTTGAGCGGGGTTTTTTGCTTTTGGGGGGTGGGGGTGCGCAGGGGCGTCTTTGAGGCTTTTCTTTTCGCCAAATCAGGTGTTTCCTGCGCGCAGGAGACGGGTCATGACTGAGATGAGTGAAGATTTTCAAGTGATCGGCGTGGTGCGGTTTTCCGTTTTGACCACTGATTTTTCGCTTCACGCGCATGACAGCCATGAGGCTTTGGCCGAGAAGCTGTTTGCGCCTGCGCGGATGGCGCTCAGGCTCAGGCTTTTTGAAAAGCTGTGCTTGCCCTCGCTGGTGCGCCAGAGCGATCAGGGCTTTCGCCTTGTTGTGCTGACCGCGCAGGCGCTTCCGCGCGACATTCGGGCAAGGCTTGAGGCGCTGGTGGCACCGCATGACAACATCACGATTTATGCGCCCCCTCCTGAGCAACACTACCAGATGATCAAGAAGGCCTATGCTTTGGGCAATGATGACGCGGCGCGGTATCGCCTCGCCTTTCGGCTGGATGACGATGATGCGCTGGCGCTGGATTATGTGGCACGGCTCAAAGCCTTGGCGCGGGGGCTGTTGCCGCTCGGCGGGGACAGGCCGCAGGTGATTGCGTTTAACCGCGGGTTTTATGTGGATATGACCGAACCAAAGGGCCGCGCGCGGGTGTTTGACACTGTGGAGCGCGCGCCTTTGTCTTGCGGAACCGCGCTGCTCGCGCCTGCGAGCTATACGCGCAACCCTTACCGCTACAATCACCGCGCTTTGGCCCAACATTATACTGTTTACTCCGACATCAGCGCGCCTTGCTTTTTGCGCACGATACATGGCGACAATCATTCGCACCCTGCGAAACTCGGGATTGTGGGCAAGATGCGGCCCGAGGCGGTTGCAAACGATGTGCAGAGATATTTTGGACTGGATATTGATATGCTTGGAGCGCTGGAATGATTTTGGCACAAGACAATTTGCGTGGGGCTGTCCTGATGATGGCCTCGATGGCGGCATTTACCTTTAACGACGCCTTTATGAAGATGATTTCGGATCAATTTCCGCTGTTTCAGATTTTGACATTGCGGGGCATCTTGACCACCTGTCTGATCGCTCTTGTGATGCTGGCGATGGGGCGGATGCGCTTTGCTGTGCCGCGCGGGGACCGTGGCCTTGTGCTGATCCGGGTGGTGGCAGAGGCGGCTTCGGCCTATTTTTTCCTGACTGCGCTGTTCAATATGCCGATTGCCAATGTGAGCGCGATTATGCAGGCCTTGCCCTTGGCGATCACGCTGGCGGCGGCTGTCTTCTTTCGGGAGCCTGTGGGCTGGCGGCGGTTGGCCGCGATTTTTGTCGGTTTTCTTGGTGTGATGCTCATCATCCGGCCCGGTGCGGATGACTTCACGATCTACTCGCTTTACACCGTGGCGGCGGTCGTTGTGGTCACAATCCGCGATCTGGCGACACGCCGGTTGAGCGCGCAGACGCCTTCTATGGCGGTGACGTTTTATTCTTCGCTTGGGGTGACGGTCTTTTTTGCCTTGGCGGCACCGTCGCAGGGCTGGGTGCCGGTTGATGGATATGGCGCGATGATGATTGCGGGTGCGGCTGTTATGGTGATCGGCGGATATATCTGCTCGATCATGGTGATGCGGATCGGGGAAATCAGCTTTGTGGCGACCTTCCGTTACACCTCGCTTGTCTGGGCATTGCTGCTTGGCTGGCTGGTGTTTGGGGATTGGCCCAAGCCTGTCACGCTGGTGGGTGCGGCGATTGTGATCGGTTCTGGTGTGTTCATGCTGTTGCGTGAACGCCAGATCAACCGCCGCGTGGCCAAAGCCGCAGCAGCCCGTCCCGCTGCGGGGGCCGGGGTATGAGGCAGGCGAAGCTTCAGGTTCTGGGCCTCTGCCGCTGGTCTTATCCGAGCCAGACGGGGGCCTTTAACAACAAGGGCGAGAGCCTTGAAGCCTTGCAGCGCGAGCTATATGCCGAGGCGCGTATGGCCGTGCGGCTGTTTTTTCTGGAGCATCTCGTTTTGCCAAGCCTGCGGGCGCAGAGCGACCCTGACTTTACGCTTGTATTGATGCTGGGGGAGAGGCTGCCCGAGCCATGGCGCTCGCGGGTGCTTGAGCTTGTGCAAGATGTGGCGCAAGTGAAACCTGTGTTTTTGCCAGAAGGACAAAACCATATGGAGGCCTGCACCGCGTTGATGCGCGACCATCGCGACTTGAGCGCGGATGTTGTTGTGGAGTTTCGACTGGATGACGACGACGCGGTGGCGTGTGATTTTGTCGCCCAGCTGCGCGGGCTATACCGCCAACTGAGGCCGATCTATAAGGCCAACAAGCGGGTCGCCGTTGATTTTTGCCGGGGTTTCCTGTTTCGCTGTGAGGCGGACGGAGGGGTGAGCTATCTGCCTGTCGAGGCACGGCTCTGGACGCCCGCACTGGCGCTGTATTTGCCGCCAGATCATCCGCGCAGCCTTCTGAACTATCCGCATATGCGCACGTGGCGGACTATGCCTGTTCTGAGCCTCAACAAGAGGCCGATGTTTGTGCGGGGCGGGCACGACGGCAATGACAGTGCCATCAAGGAGCGCAAGGTCGATAGCTTTCGCTATCAGCTTGAAAAATTGCCCGCGGTTATGGCGGCGGAATTCGGGATTGATCTTGAGGCTTTTGAGGTGGCTTGGGCCAAGGTTTGCGCGTGAGGGATCAAGCCGAAAAGGGATTGGGCCGGCTGTGTTGACAAGGCGGGCGACTCCCCCTAAAAGCCCCTCATCCGGCTATGGGCACGCCCTAATGCCGTTTGCATAACTTGAGTGGTCAAGATCCGAGCTAATGCTGCGACGATCCTCTGTAAACCCGCCGCGCCGTTTACCTCGGAATGGGAACGATGCGGCTTTTGTGTGTTGTGGACGCATGATGCACGCGAATTGAAACCGCGGGGGGACACCCTTGCACACATATGTTGAGAAACGGGAAAAGAGCCCTATGCCAACGATCCAACAGCTCATCCGGAAGCCCCGGAAGCCGAAAGTCAAACGCTCCAAGTCGCTTCACCTTGAGGGCAACCCTCAAAAGCGCGGCGTTTGCACACGCGTCTATACAACCACGCCTAAAAAGCCGAACTCGGCGATGCGTAAAGTTGCTAAAGTCCGTCTTACAAATGGCTTTGAAGTCATCAGCTACATCCCAGGTGAAAGCCACAACCTTCAGGAGCACTCTGTTGTCCTGATCCGCGGCGGTCGTGTAAAAGACCTTCCCGGTGTTCGCTACCACATCCTGCGCGGTGTTCTTGATACGCAAGGCGTTAAAGACCGTAAGCAGCGCCGTTCGAAATATGGCGCTAAGCGTCCTAAGTAAGGAAGAGATTATATGTCACGTCGTCACGCCGCTGAAAAACGCGAAGTCCTTCCTGACGCCAAGTTTGGTGACCGGGTTCTGACAAAATTCATGAACAACCTGATGATCGACGGCAAAAAAGCTGTTGCCGAGCGTATCGTCTACAACGCGTTTGACCGCGTTGAGAGCAAAATCAAGCGCGCCCCTGTGGAAGTCTTCCACGAAGCGCTCGAAAACATCAAACCATCTGTCGAAGTGCGCTCGCGCCGCGTCGGTGGTGCGACATACCAGGTGCCTGTTGAAGTGCGCCCTGAGCGTCGCGAAGCCCTTGCCATCCGCTGGTTGATCAATGCGAGCCGTGCTCGCAACGAAAACACCATGGAAGAGCGCCTTGCCGGCGAGCTTATGGATGCTGTGCAATCTCGCGGGTCTGCCGTGAAAAAGCGCGAAGACACTCACAAAATGGCCGATGCGAACAAAGCATTCAGCCACTACCGCTGGTAATAGGAAGCACCTGATATGGCACGCGACTATCCCCTCGAACGCTACCGCAACTTCGGTATTATCGCGCACATCGACGCCGGTAAGACCACCTGTTCGGAGCGTATCCTGTTTTATACAGGCAAATCACACAACATCGGCGAAGTGCACGACGGCGCCGCCACTATGGACTGGATGGAGCAAGAGCAGGAGCGTGGCATCACGATCACCTCGGCTGCGACAACCACGTTCTGGGAGCGCACAGAGAACGGCACAGAAGCCGACTCTCTGAAGCACCGCATGAACATCATCGACACGCCCGGCCACGTCGACTTCACCATTGAAGTTGAGCGTTCGCTGGCGGTTCTCGATGGTGCGGTGACTGTTCTTGACGGCAACGCAGGTGTGGAGCCACAGACAGAAACAGTATGGCGTCAAGCCGACCGCTACAAAGTTCCGCGGATTGTTTTTGTCAACAAAATGGACAAGATCGGCGCAGACTTCTTCAACTGTGTTCGCATGATCGAAGACCGCACAGGCGCGACAGCTATCCCTGTCGGTATTCCGATCGGGGCGGAAACAGAGCTGGAAGGTCTGATTGATCTTGTGACCATGGAAGAGTGGCTGTGGCAGGGTGATGACCTTGGCGCATCATGGATCAAAGCTCCGATCCGTGACAGCCTGCAAGCCCAAGCGACCGAATGGCGCGGCAAGCTGGTTGAAGCGGCCGTCGAAATGGACGACGACGCCATGGAAGCCTATCTCATGGAAGGCACCGAGCCTGACGTTGCAACGCTGCGTGTGCTGCTTCGCAAGGGCTGTCTGGCGCTGAAATTTGTTCCTGTTCTGGGTGGTTCGGCCTTTAAAAACAAAGGTGTTCAGCCACTTCTTAACGCCGTAATCGACTACCTCCCGAGCCCGCTCGATGTTGTGGATTACATGGGCTTTAAGCCAGGGGACGAGACAGAAACACGTGACATCCCGCGCCGCGCGGACGACAACATGGCGTTCTCCGGCCTTGCCTTCAAAATCATGAACGACCCGTTTGTCGGCTCGCTGACATTCACACGGATCTATTCAGGCAAGCTCGACAAGGGCGACACTGTTCTGAACTCGACCAAGGGCAAGAAAGAGCGCATCGGTCGTATGATGATGATGCACTCGATCAACCGTGAAGAGATCGAAGAAGCCTGGGCTGGCGATATTATCGCTCTGGCGGGCCTCAAAGACACCACAACGGGTGATACGCTTTGCGACGTGAAAGAGCCTGTGGTTCTGGAAACAATGACATTCCCCGATCCCGTGATCGAGATTGCCATTGAGCCTAAGACCAAGAACGACCAAGAGAAAATGTCTCAAGGTCTGCAGCGTCTTGCGGCCGAAGACCCCTCCTTCCGTGTGGAAACCGACCTTGAGTCAGGCCAGACGATCATGAAGGGTATGGGCGAACTTCACCTTGATATTCTCGTGGACCGTTTGAAGCGCGAATTCAAAGTCGAAGCCAACATCGGTGCGCCACAGGTGGCTTATCGTGAGACGATCTCTCACGAGGTCGAGCACACTTACACGCACAAGAAACAGTCGGGTGGTTCAGGCCAGTTCGGCGAGGTGAAGATGATCATCTCTCCAACAGAGCCAGGCGAAGGCTACTCGTTTGAAAGCCGTATCGTTGGCGGGTCTATTCCAAAAGAATATATCCCCGGCGTGGAAAAGGGCATCAACTCGGTTACAGACAGCGGCCCTCTGGCGGGCTTCCCTGTGATCGACTTCAAAGTTGCTCTGATCGACGGTAAGTTCCACGATGTTGACTCCTCGGTTCTCGCCTTCGAAATCGCAGCCCGTATGTGTATGCGTGAAGGTATGCGCAAAGCTGGCGCGAAACTGCTTGAGCCTGTGATGAAAGTCGAAGTGATCACGCCTGAAGAATATACAGGCGGCATCATCGGCGATCTGACATCACGTCGTGGTCAGGTGAACGGTCAGGACACACGCGGCAACGCGATTGCGATCGATGCTTTCGTGCCGCTGGCCAATATGTTCGGCTACATCAACACGCTGCGCTCCATGTCTTCGGGCCGCGCGCAGTTTACGATGCAGTTTGACCATTACGAGCCGGTTCCAAGCAACATCTCGGAAGAAATCCAAGCGAAATACGCTTAATCAGCGGTGCGCCGTAAAGGCGCACCCTACACCCACCTCGTAGGGTGCGCAGGTTTGCGCACCGCACATTGAAAATTAAGGAGGCCATCTCATGGCAAAGGAAAAGTTTAGCCGTAACAAACCGCACTGCAACATCGGCACGATTGGTCACGTTGACCACGGCAAGACGACGTTGACAGCAGCGATCACG
>JAHBAM020000238.1 GCA_018500125.2 Roseobacter sp.
ATGTTCGATGTTCAGGCGGGCAAAGATTTCAAGCGGCTTTTCACATTCGACAATCGTATGGATCCGCAGCAAATGCTTGCGCAGCAGCCCCCGCGCCGCCTCTTCCGGCAGGTCCACAACAACCGACAAAAACGAGCCGTCAAACTTGAACACATCAAGCCTCAACCCATAGGGCGCAAGATCGGCCTCGCGGCGGTTGCGCACTTGGCGCAATGTCAGCTCCGAATGACGGCAATCATGAAACAACGTGACCTCATGGCCCAGCATCGACTTCGTTTCAACCGAGCTAAAGCCCGGGTTGGGCAAAGGCCCGCGCCACAGCTCTGGCCGCCATGCCCAATCAGAATCAAACGGCTTGTCAAAAGCCTGAGAGCCGATCATCGGCAGAGCCAGACGCTCATCGGCTGTGTGAATAAGCCGGTCAAGCTGCAGCTTCAGCTTCCGCGCCTCTGCCCGCTCACGCCGCAGCGCCTCAAGCTTGGTGGTCTTGGCCCGCAGCGCCGCGCGCCGCCAGCGCCGAAGCGACATCCGGTAAACAGCGCGCTGCCACGCAAAATTGCTCTTCATAAAAGCCATAACTCAAACGCTAGCTTTCTCGTTAACTCATTTATTGTCACCTTAATGGAAACAAATTCAACTGAAAGGTCTTATTTAACCATGGCTTGGAACCCTTAAGAAAATCTACATTTCCCCAATCAAAACAAGGCCCTCACTCGACATCTGCTCGGAGATTTGCCGCCAGCACTGCTTCGGCAAATTCGATCAGCAGCGCTTTTCCCGTGCCGCCCGAAGCAACCCCGCCCTTCTCCGAATAAAGCGCAAGCCCCACAAGATAGCCGTTAAAATTCAGCGCCGCGCGCCAGTGCTTTGGCTCTCCGTTCGGGATAATCACATCACCACCTTGCGCCAGATGCACAAGGCTCATCCCGTCGCCGTTTTCCTGATAGATGGGCTGTATTCCAGCAAAGGCGCGCGCCAGACTGCCCGCCTCGGCCCGCGCGGCCTCCTTGCTTTGCGGTTGTGCCTGCAATGTCAAAATCGCGGTCTCAAGGCCGATGCCGCGCGCCTCCTCATCCAGAGCCGCACAAGACACCAAAAGCGCAAATCCCCCCGACCGCCCCGACTTGAGCGACCGCCGGTCAATGCAAAAGCCTTTCGGCCCCTTCACGACAAGCTTGTCAGGCACAATCGTCGCGCTGGCCAAGGCCACTTTAGGCTTGGCCAAGCCGCGCTCGCTGCCGGTGTCAGCCGCCAGACATCCGCTCAAGGTTAAAACCAGGGCAACGCCAAAACACGCGCTCAGAACCCTGTGTCTAAAGGTCCATATAGACATGTTTCTCCGCCTGAGCGCCGGGATGCGTCACCGCGCCCTTGTAGGTTGCGCCAACAAGCTGGGCAAACTTCCAAACCGCACCCGACGCATAAATCGTTTCTCGCGGGCCGGCCCAGGCGTCTTTGCGCTTGGCAAGTTCGGCGTCGCTCAAATCAACAGACAGCTCCCCCTTGATCGCATCAATCGTAATGATGTCTCCCGTTGCCAGCAAAGCGATCGGCCCGCCATGGGCCGCCTCAGGCCCGACATGGCCCACACAAAAGCCGCGTGTCGCCCCCGAGAAGCGCCCGTCGGTGATCAGAGCGACTTTCTTGCCCATGCCCTGCCCGCTCAAGGCGGCGGTCGTGGCCAACATCTCGCGCATACCCGGCCCGCCAGCGGGGCCTTCATTGCGGATCACAAGCACTTCGCCCTCTTCATAGGCGCGGTTCTGAACCGCCTCAAACGCGTCTTCCTCACATTCAAAGACACGCGCGGGGCCTGTAAAGACCTGATGCTCCGGCGCAATCCCGGCCACTTTCACAATCGCGCCTTCAGGCGCAATATTGCCCTTAAGCCCCACAACACCGCCTGTCTTGGTGAGAGGCGTCTCGATCGGGTAAATCACCCGGCCATCGGCTTCGCCCTTGATGCTGTCAAGCGCCTCGCCCAACGTCACGCCCGCCGATGTCATGCAATCCTCATGCAGCAAGCCGGCCTTGCGCAGCTCCTTCATAACAACAGGCACACCGCCCGCCTCATAGAGGTCTTTTGCCACATAGTTTCCGCCCGGCTTCAGATCGACAAAATAGGGCGTGTCGCGGAAAATATCGCACACATCCTCAAGATAAAACTCGATCCCCGCTTCATGGGCAATCGCCGGCAAATGAAGCCCCGCATTGGTGCTCCCGCCCGTGCAAGCCACAACCCGCGCCGCATTCTCAAGCGATTTGCGCGTCACAACGTCCCGCGCGCGGATGTTTTTTTCCAAAAGCATCATAACAGCCTCGCCAGAGGCGGCGGCATAGTGATCGCGGCTTTCATAGGGTGCGGGCGCCCCTGAGGAATTGAGCAAAGCCAGCCCGATCGCCTCGCTCACGCAGGCCATCGTATTGGCCGTAAACTGCCCGCCACAGGCCCCGGCGCTCGGGCAGGCAACACGCTCAAGCACAGCCAGCGCCTCATCCGAGAGTGTTCCGTTCTGATGACGTCCCACAGCCTCAAACATATCCTGAACCGTCAGATCACGCCCCGCGAGATCGTCGGGAAGACCAACATCTGTTGGCGCTCTGCCGGGCAAAATCGAGCCGCCATAAACAAAAACAGACGGCACATTCAGCCGCACCATCGCCATCATCATTCCCGGCAATGACTTGTCACAGCCCGCAAGCCCGACGAGCGCATCATAGCAATGCCCGCGCATGGTCAGCTCGACAGTGTCGGCAATCGCTTCGCGGCTCGCCAGCGACGAGCGCATCCCCTCATGCCCCATGGCAATTCCATCGGTCACGGTGATGGTTGTGAATTCCCGCGGGCTGCCATGCGCCTCGCGCACGCCCGCCTTTGCCGCCTGCGCCTGACGGTTCAGAGAGATGTTGCAAGGCGCCGCTTCATTCCAGCAGGTCGCCACGCCAACGAGAGGCTGGTGGATCTCTTCCTCGGTCATGCCCATCGCATGATAAAAAGACCGGTGCGGTGCCCTTGACGGCCCCTCCGTCACATGGCGGCTCGGCAACTTCGCTTTGTCAAATTTTGTCATGGTTCTCTCCCCTGTCAGCGCTCCTCAAGACCTATCGGAGCAACCTTGCTGACACAAGTCACGAAGCTTCAAGCGGTGTTTTGACGAAAGCGCTCTTCTGTGGCGCGCGCAAAGCCCTCGAGCCGCTTGCGCAGACGTTTTGACAGGCTGCCCCGCGCCAGCTTCAACGACTGGATCAAAAGCCGCGCAGACAGCGTTTTCGGAGCAAGCTCAAGCTCTATTCCCAGACGGGTGCGCTGTTTGGACAGCGCAACAAGCTCAAGCGTCATATGCCCGTCCAAGCCAGATGTCGTGCTGCGCATTTTGAGATCACTGGGCCGGACAACCTCCAGAAGCTCGATCTCCATATCACGCCGCTTGCCGCGAAACTCAAACCCGACCTGCCATGTCATTCCCGCGCAAGGCCCCGTGAGCGTATCAACCCGCACAACTTCGGCCCCCCGCCTGAGCGCTTGCGTTGTGAAGCCGTCAAAGTCGGTCACGGCCGCAAAAACAGACTCAATCGGCACCTCGATGTCTTGCTTGGCGGAAAACTGCATTTGTTACCTGCTCTCTTACTCATACCCGCCGTCAGCTTGGAGCTATCTCAAGCGATCCGCAAGCCAGTTTGACAGCAAAAAATGCGCAATTGCGCCTTTTCGGGCAGCCTTCAGGGTCGGATGGTCGCCCGAAAAAGAAAGCAGAACCTCCTCGCGGCTGAACCAGCGGGCATCTTCAATTTCGCTCGGATCTATGGTGATCTCATCTGTCTCGGCCCGCCCGTAACAGCCGATCATCAACGAGCTGGGAAACGGCCAGGGCTGGCTTGCCAGATACCCCACCTCTCCCACTTTGATGGCCGCCTCCTCAAAAACTTCACGGCGAACAGCCGCCTCCAGACACTCTCCCGGCTCCACAAAGCCCGCAAGCAGCGAATACATCCCCTCGGGCCAGCCGTGGGAACGCCCCATCAAAACGGCGTTGCCATGCGTGATCAACATAATCACAACAGGGTCCGTGCGCGGAAAATGCTGCGTATTGCAGCTCGGGCAAGACCGCTGCCACCCCGCCATAACCATCTGGCTTTCCGCCCCGCACGCCGCACAAAACCGGTGCGACCTGTGCCAGCCCAGAACCGCACGGGCAGTTGCGGCAAGCTCCGCATCGCGCGCACTCACCTGCGACATCACCCCCCGCAGCTCCAAAAAGACTTGGCTCTCCTCAAGCATCGGGTGCTGCTGCTCGCTCGGATCAAAAAACGCGCCCAAGGCGGCCTCGTCAACCTCCTCTGGCACCCAGTCGGAAATATCGCTCACAAAGACCAACTTGCCGCTCTCTTCCCGGCCCAAAAGCAGAGGCGAGCGGCCGTGGTCCTGAAGCACAACATGGTCCATCGGAAGCCGGGCCAAGCGCGCCCGCGCCGCGCCCTCCAATAGCGGCTTGCCGCGCCAGAGCAGGATCGTTTCGGCCTGCCCCTGCGCGATCGCCGCCTGCAAAACCTCTGCCTGCCCTCTTATCTCCGCCGCACGGTCCAGCCCCGAGCCGCCAAAGGTTACCGTTTCTGCCAATCTCATTTGCCCGCCCTCTCAGTCGTGATACCCTAGCTCTGTTCTTGCCCCCTGAACAACTGCCAAACGCAGCGCTGCTCTCCCGTATTGTATCACTCAACCAATGCGTGTTAAGCTGCGTCATTACACATCCTAAGTATTTTCGTTTTTGATTTTTTAATGGTGACCGACCTGCCTGATCAGCCCGAAAACATCGTCAAATCTGCCGCCCGTCTGCGCATTTTGCAGACCACAGATCTACACGCCCATGTGCTGGCCTTTGATTACAACAACAATCGGCTCTTTGCGCGCCGCGGCCTGTCCCGGACCGCCGTTCAGATCGAACACGCACGCGCGCAGGCCGGGGCTTCGCTCCTGTTTGACTCGGGCGATTTCCTGCAAGGCTCCCCCCTCGCAGACCGGCTCGCCCAAACGCCACAAGCGGCCCCCTATGATCACCCGGTGATCACAGCCATGAACTTGCTGAACTATGATGCCGCAACCCTTGGCAACCACGACCTCGACTTTGGCCTTGCGCACTTGTCGGCGGCCCTCGCCCAAGCAAACTTTCCGGTGGTCTCCGCCAATCTCCGGCTCCCCGCCGAGGCCGTGCCGCAGCTCAAGCGGTTTGTTATCCTGCAACGCCACCTTGAGGGCCATGATGCACCCTTGCGCATCGGTGTGACGGGATGCTTGCCTGACATTACCCTGCGAGGCGCCGCAGGGTTTGACCCGAGTATTTCATGCGATCCGATGATCCCCGCGCTGACACGCGCGATCTGCGATATGAAGCGCGAAGGTGCCGAGCTGATTGTGGTTCTGGCCCATTGCGGAAAAGCCGCCATAGACGCCGAACAGATCAAGCGCCACGGGGTTGATGTTGTCTTGGGCGGACACACACATGAGGTTTTTCCCGCGCCCGAAGCGCCACACGCTCCGCTCCCGCACTCAGACGCTCCGGTGATGATTTCCGGCGCGCTCGGCGAATATCTCGGCCAAATGGACCTCTCCCTGACGCGGGCCCAAAACACGTGGCAGACGCAAGCAGCGCACATCAAAATGATCCGCAATCCACTTGATGCGCCCGAAAGCCAGCCCCTTGTCAGCGCCCTTGCCCCGCATCACAACGAGACGCTGATCACAATCTCGAAGCCGATCGGGGAAACATCCCACCAGATCGACAGTTTTTTTGCCCTCACGGCCAACAACAGCGCGCTTCAACTGGTCGCGCGCGCCTTCACCTCGGCCCTGTCAAAAGATCACGCCGAAAGCGAATGGGCGCAGCTTCCGCTTTTGTCCGCGATTGCGCCGTTTCGAACAGGCGGGTTAAACGGCCCGCGATACTATTGCCATATCCAGACAGGCGCGCTCAGACTGCGCGATCTGGACAAGCTCTATAGCTTCCCCGACACGCTGTGCGCTCTATTGCTCAACGGCAAAGCACTGCGCGCCTGGCTTGAAATGAGCGCCAGTATTTTTCGCCAGATCCCCGACGGAAGTCACGACCACACCCTGCATGACCCGGAGTTTCCAAGTTATCTTTTTGATGTCATCCCGCAGCTCGATTACGAAATCGACGTTTCCCAGCCTCCGAGATTCAACGAGCGCAGAGAGCAGATAAACTTTGGCCGCGGACGGATCAGCGCCCTGAGTTATCAAGGCAGCCCCGTGACAGATGAGGCGCTTTTCGTCATGGCCGCAAGTTCCTTTCGAGCGCGCGGCGTCATGCCGGTTCTGCCCGAAAAAGACACCCCCCACCTGCTTTTTGACACAGGGGTAAGCTGCCGCTCCGCGATCAGATCCTACATATCCAAAACAAGCCCCATCTCGCTTGCCGCGCGCCCGTCGTGGCGCTTCAAACCGCAAGCCAACACAAGCGCAAGGTTTCTCACATCACAGCGGGCCACAAGTGATCCGGACCACGGCATCAGCTTTATGCGCAACACCGATGACGGCTTCGCTGAAATGCGGATTTCGCTGGCAGGCCGCCAAAAGACGCAGGAGCCATGCGCGTAACCCGGCATCTCGCTGCGCCCTACATCGTCTCGCCCGCCCGCCGCTCGGGCCGCCCGGAGCCTCTTGCCAATCCCGATGTGCGCCCCTATATCTCCCCCTGAGAGGTTGGCGCGGGCAGGCGCCTCGCCAACCCGGTCAGATCCGGAAGGAAGCAGCCGCAACGAGCCCCGCTTGGGTCGTGATCAGCCTCTCACCCTCCCCACCACGTCTTGCTTCGGGTCAAACAGGCATGGCCCGATACCGGCCATAATCTGGTCTGGGGTTGAAGTCCGCCATATCGTTCAATACATACTGAACAAACCATACAGAGCGGGCAAGCCAACCAACCTGCCTGCCCCTCTATCGCCAATAAAGGATCCCCCGTGAAACCGTTTCCGCCCCTGCACAGGCTTTATCGTCTCGCCCGCGCTGCGGCCCTCTTTGCCGCCCTGCCGCTCGCTTCGCTCGCAAGCGATCTTGCGGAGCCGGCCAAAGAGCCGAATATCGCCTCCGTCACTGTCGCCTCCACCGCTCAAACCGATCTTGTCGGGCAGGTTGCCGTCTCGGGCACGCTGGTTGCCCAAGACGAAATCCTTGTCTACCCGCAAGTCAACGGCTCAACGATCGAGACTCTTCTCGTCGACATCGGCGATAGCGTGGCGGCCGGCGCGGTTCTGGCAAGGCTCAACAACAGCACGCTGGCCGCCCAGCTCGCCCAGTCCGAGGCCGAACACGCGCGCGCCAAAGCAAGCATCAGTCAGGCCCAAAGCCAGATTTTGTCCTCTCAGGCCAGCGCCACACAGGCCAGGGCCGCTCTGGAGCGTGCCCAAACCCTGCGCCAGAACGGCTCGGGCACACAAGCCGCCCTCGACCAAGCCATAGCCGCAGACCAAACCGCAAGTGCGGGCCTCACCTCGGCCAAAGACGGGTTGCTCGTGGCACAAGCCCAACTTGGCCAAGCCAAAGCCCAGCTCGACATCGCCAAGCTCAACCTTGACCGCGCCACCCTGCGCGCCCCCGCCGCCGGCCTGATTTCGGACCGCAACGGACAGATCGGCGCGATTGCCTCCTCAGGCGGCGAGCCGATTTTCCGGATCATTCGGGATGGCGCGCTCGAGGTCGAAGCCGAAGTGATCGAAACCGCTCTGGGCAGCATCTCGGTCGGTGACACAGCCCGCCTCACCATCGCCGGTGCAGGCGAAACGCAAGGCACCGTCCGCCGCATTTCTCCAACAGTCGATCCCCGCAACAGGCTCGGAAAAATCCGCATCGCGCTCTCCGATGTCACGGGCCTGCGCTCCGGCCTCTTTGCAAGCGGTCAGGTGATCGTTGAAGAGCACAGCGGCCTGTCTGTCCCGACAACCGCCGTTCTCGCTGACAGCAAGGGCAATTATGTTCTGGTTGTGGGCGAAGACTCTCTCTTGGAGGAGCGGCGCATTTCAACAGGGCTGATATGGAACGGCCAGCGCGAAGTCACCAAAGGGCTGTCCCTCAATGAAACAGTCGTTGCGCGCGCCGGCGCGTTCTTCGCCGATGGCGACAAAATCAACCCTGTCTTTCCAGACGAAAGCCCCTCCGAATGAATATGTCCACATGGGCGATCCGCAAGCCCGTCCCATCGCTCGCCTTCTTTCTGGTGCTGGTCATTGTCGGCATCACGGGCTTCATGCGCCTGCCTGTCACCCGCTTTCCAAACATCGACATCCCGATCATCACGGTGGATATCTCACAGTCGGGGGCCGCCCCCTCTGAAATTGCCAACCAGATCATCAAACCGGTCGAAAGCGCTGTGTCTGATGTGTCGGGCGTCAATCACGTCACCGCGACAGCAACCGACGGACACGCCAATGTTGTGATCGAATTCGACCTTGAAGTCGACACCGACCGCGCGCTCAATGACATCAAAGACGCCATCGCAGGCGCACAGGACGAGCTTCCCGAAAGCGCCACCGAGCCAAACATTCAACGCCTCGACGTCACAGGCCAGCCGATCCTGACCTATGCGGTCTCCGATCCGACCCAATCCATCGAGGCGCTGTCCTATTTTGTGGATGAAATAGCCGCCCGCGAGCTGACAAGTGCAACCGGCATCGGCAAAGTCAGCCGGATCGGCGGCGCAGATCGCGCCATAGAAGTCGAGCTAAGCCCGGAGCGCTTGCTCGCCCTCGGCCTCACCGCCAGCGACGTGAACACCCAGTTGCGCCAGAACAACATTGATCTCGGCGGCGGCTCCGGCGATCTGGCCGGTCAGGAATACTCGATCCGCGCGCTTGGAAGCGCCCCGACACTCGCAGACCTCGCCGCAACCCCGATCACCCTCTCGGGCGGCGGCTCTGTGCGCCTTGATGACTTGGGCACAGTGACAGACGGCGCCGAAGACCCGGAGTCTTTTGCCATGTTCAATGGCCAGCCCGTTGTCGCCTTTGGCGTCTTTCGGGCCACGGGCGCAAGCGATCTCACGGCAGGCGACAATGCTAAAGCCCGCATCGCCAAACTGGCAGAGACCTATCCCAATGTCACATTCGCACTGATCGATGACGCGACCCGCTACACCAACAGCACCTATCACGCCGCCATGGAAACCCTCTATGAGGGCGCTGCCCTCGCCATCATTGTGGTGTTTCTCTTCCTCAAAAACTGGCGCGCCACACTCATCACAGCCGTCGCGCTTCCGCTCTCGATCATTCCAACCTTTATTGTCATGCAAATGCTGGGCTTCTCGCTCAACACAGTGTCCCTTCTCGGGATCACGCTGGTCACAGGTATTCTGGTTGATGACGCGATTGTCGAAATCGAAAATATCGTGCGTCATATTCATATGGGCAAGCCGGCCTACGAGGCCTCCGAAGAGGCCGCCAGCGAAATCGGAACAACAGTGGTCGCCATCAGCTTCACAATCGTGGCTGTCTTTGCCCCGGTCAGCTTCATGTCGGGCATCGCGGGCCAGTATTTCAAACAGTTCGGCCTGACAGTCGCTGTGGCCGTGCTGTTCTCGCTGCTTGTCGCGCGTCTCATCACCCCGATGATGGCCGCCTATTTCCTGCGCGATGGTCAGCCCACCGCAGAAGCCGAAAAAGATGGCCTCCTCATGCGCCAGTATATGAGGGTTCTGGCATGGACCCTGCGCCACCGCGCCATGACATTGATCATCGGACTCGCGATCTTCACAGGCTCGATCTATTCGGCAACGCTGCTGCCCACAGAGTTTGTGCCGCCCTCCGACACAGGCCGCGCCATTGTCTCCATAAAGCTTCCGCCCGGCTCCCTGATGGAAGAGACCCGCGCCTCGGCCCGCGACATAACCCAGCTCATCCGCACGATCCCGGAGGTGCAGACCGTCTTTGTCGATGGCAAAACCAGCGAAGCCAGCCTGCGGATAGGCTTTGGCTCCAAGCTCACCCGTGACCGCTCGTCCTTTGAAATCACCGACGAGCTGTCCGAGCTGCTCAGCGACATCAAAGATCTGCGCCTCTTTGTCCTCTCCGAAGACGGGACACGCGACCTCACAATCTCGGTGCTCGGTGATGATGTCGAGCGCGTGTCAGCAGCGGCCAAATCTCTTGTCAGCGCAATGAATGCCCTCCCCCAGATCGAGGGCGCCTCCAGCGAGGCCGCACTTGTGCGCCCCGAAATCCAGATTGTTCCCAATGCAGAGCTTGCCGCCGAAATGGGGATCACTTCAGCTGCCCTCGCCTCCACATTGCGGATCGCCACAATCGGCGATACCGGCAGCAACGTCGCCAAATTCAACACAGGCGAGCGGCAAATTCCGATTATTGTCCGCATGGAGGCCGATGCGCGAGAAGACCTCTTCCGCCTTGCCGGTCTGCGCATCCCGACCCAAACAGGAACACCGGTTCCGCTGGATGCGATTGCCGACATCACGCTCTCCACAGGCCCGACCTCGATCGAACGCTATGACCGGCAATACCGCACAAGCGTCCAAGCCGATGTTGCAAACGGCTTTTTCCTCGGAGAAGCCACATCTGCGGTAAACGCCCTGCCGATTGCGCAGACTATGCCCCAAGGCACAGCCATTCAGGCGAGCGGCGACGCCGAAGTCATGGGCGAAATCTTCCTCCAGTTCGGCCTTGCCATGGGCGCGGGGATATTGCTCGTCTATGTCGTGCTTGTCCTGCTGTTCTCCAGCTTCATGACCCCCGTCACAATTCTGATGTCACTGCCACTCGCCATCGGCGGCGCGATCTTCGCGCTCTATATCTATGGCGCAGGGATTGGCCTGTCTGTGGTGATCGGCTTTCTCATGCTTATGGGGATTGTCACCAAAAATGCCATCATGCTGGTCGAATTCGCGCTCGAAGCCATGCACAAAGGCGTTGATAAAACCTCGGCCATGCTCGATGCGGGGCACAAACGCGCCCGCCCGATCATCATGACAACCATCGCCATGACCGCCGGCATGGTCCCCTCCTCGCTCGCGATAGCCGAGGGCGGCGAATTTCGCGCGCCGATGGCTGTTGCGGTGATCGGCGGGCTTCTGCTCTCCACCGTTCTGTCGCTGCTCTTTGTGCCATCATTGTTCAGCGTGGTTGACGGCGCACGGCGTCGGGTGCTGCGCGGTCTGGTCGAGCGCCTCGGCGCCAATCAACCCCCAAATCACCCCCAATGAGCGGGCCAACCCCACACGCGCCCCAGGATGACAAAAGGATAGCCCATGCGCCACACCCTTGAAGAGACACGCAGCGCCTTTATCGAAAAGATCGGCCTCAAAGCCCAGGCCGACGGGCTGCCAAGGATAGCGGGCCGCGTTCTGGGCCTGTTGATCTGGGATGGCACAGCCGTCAGCTTCGCAAGCCTCGCCGACCAGCTCATGGTCAGCCGCGGCAGCATCAGCTCGGCCACGCGGATCCTGCTCGAACGCCGCCTGATCAAACGCATCGCCAAAGCCGGCGAGCGGCAGGACTTCTTTCAACTGAGCGACGCGCCCTATGTGAGCATGATGGAAGCCACCAAAATCAGTCTGGACAACGCAAAAGACGAAATCGACGCGACGCTCAACGACATTCCCGACGCCCAAACAGAGATCAAAGCCCGCGTTGCTGCCTATGCCGATTTCTATGGCAAAATGTCCAAAGCGGTGGACGGGATCCTCACAGACATGAGGTCCTGAGGGCCGCTGCGCCGAGCACAGAGGCAATCTCACAGTGGCGGCGGACCGCCAAGCCGCCTATCAAAGCCGCGCGCCGTGACAAACCACTCTGCCCGCGCAACGCTGCGCCCATAAGCGAACAGGCCACAGCCTGCAGACAACACACAAGCAACCGCCGGCCTTACGGCACTGCGCTGGTTTCGTCATTCTAATTTTTGGTATAATTTGTATCGTAAGAGAGATATATTTTTGACAGGCTTTATTAGGTTTGGCGGTGACCTACTCTCCCACACCTTA
>JAHBAM020000113.1 GCA_018500125.2 Roseobacter sp.
CTGGGGGGCTGGCCCCCCAGCGGGTCGGCGCCAGCCGAAACAGCTCGCGCAAAGAAAAAGGGCCGCTCTCGCGAGCAGCCCTGTTCCAAATTTGAGATCTGTCAAGCTTAGCGCTTGGAGAACTGGAAGCTGCGGCGCGCTTTGCGCTTGCCGTATTTCTTACGTTCCACAACGCGGCTGTCGCGTGTCAGGAAGCCGGCGGCTTTCAGGGCGCCACGCAGGCTGGGGTCATAGAGCTGAAGCGCTTTTGACACACCGTGCTTCACAGCACCCGCCTGACCGGACAGGCCGCCGCCCTTGACGGTGGCAACCACGTCAAACTGATCTTCCACGCCGGCAACCTCGAAAGGCTGGCGCAGGATCATTTGCAGCACAGGGCGCGCAAAATAGGTGTTCAGCTCTTTGCCGTTGACAATCACCTTGCCTGAACCGGGTTTGATCCAGACGCGGGCAACAGCGTCTTTACGCTTGCCTGTGGCATAGGCGCGGCCGAGCGCGTCGCGCACCGGCTCACGGGGTTCTGCCACGGCTGCGGCTACGGGGGCTGCGTCGCCAGCTACGGCGCTCAGCTCTTCGAGTGAGTTCACTTGATCAGCCATATCGCTCAGCTCCGTGTGTTTTTCTTGTTCATTGACTTCACATCAAGAACGGTTGGGTTTTGCGCCTCGTGGCCATGCTCTGTGCCGGCATATACGCGCAGATTTGTCATCTGCTTGCGGCTCAGCGGGCCGCCTGGAAGCATACGCTGAACCGCTTTGGTCACAACGCGCTCTGGGTGTGCGCCATCGAGGATCTGCTGCTTTGTGCGGCTCTTGATCCCGCCGGGGTGGCCTGTGTGCCAGTAGAAGTGCTCTTCGCGCTTCTTGCCGGTCAGCTGGATCTTTTCGGCATTGATGACAATCACATTGTCGCCCATGTCCATGTGAGGGGTAAACGACGGCTTGTGCTTGCCGCGCAGGCGCATCGCAATGATCGACGCAAGACGGCCAAGAACAACGCCTTCAGCGTCGATGATGATCCATTTCTTGTCGATATCTGCGGGGGTCGCAGTAAAGGTTTTCATGTTTGAAATCCTGATAATCGGGTTGGGCAAAGAGAAAGCCGCTCTCTGCTTGCGGGATGGGCGGGTTATATAGGGCCTGCGCGCGCAGTCAACCACTCAAAACGCGAATTAAATTATTGAAATCAATGTCTTATAAAATAGGTATTATTTTACCCCACTCAAGCACCCTATTTCGGCGGGATCGAATAGGTCAGTGTGGCGCGGGCGACGGGCATTTGCTCGCCCACAGAAAACAGCAAGACATCGCCCACAGCCAGCACGCGGCCAAGCTTGAGCAGCGTGCATTTCGCCAACAGGTCTTTTCCCGCAGCCGGCTTGCGCATAAAATCAAGGCTACAGCTGGTTGTCACCGCCAGCGCCTTCTTGCCGATCATCGCCAGAACCGTGGCATAAACCGCCACATCCGCGAGCATAAACATCGTCGGGCCAGACACGGTCCTGCCGGGGCGCAGGTGCTTCTCGGCAACCGGAAGGCGGATCTCGCTGTACATCTCCTGCACAGTTTCAACAACAAACTCCCCCGCCACCTGCGGAAAAACCTCATCCAGAAACGCCTGCAGCGCCAGTTTGTCCAGTTCCAAAGTCATCTTTACCTCCCGATCACTTGGGCATTAGACTGGCCTTGAGTGCATAGGAGAGCAAGATGAACCTTCTGGAACGTAACGACACAAACGCCGTCGCCCATGTGCGCATGACTGCCCCTGAGCGGCTCAATGCGCTCTCCGAGGAAATGCTCGCCGCCCTTCAGGCCGAGTTTGACGCGCTCAAACACGACCGCTCCATTCGCGCGGTTGTGCTGTCGGGCGCGGGCAAGGCGTTCTGCGCGGGCCATGATCTCAAACAAATGACAGCCGGGCGGCAGGCCGAAGATGGCGGCAAGGCCTATTTCAACGCGCTGTTTGCCCAATGTGCCAAGATGATGCTCAGCATCCGCGCCCTGCCCCAGCCCGTGATCGCCGCCCCCCACGGGATCGCCACTGCCGCCGGCTGCCAGCTTGTGGCGACGTGCGATATGGCCATCGCCCAGACCGGCACCCGCTTTGGCGTCAACGGGGTCAACATCGGGCTGTTCTGCTCCACCCCCATGGTCGCGCTCAGCCGCAACATCCCGCGCAAGCAGGCCTTTGAAATGCTCACCACAGGCAATTTCATCGAGGCCGACCGCGCCGTCGAACTTGGCCTTGTCAACCGCGTCGCCGACGATGCTGTGGCCGAGGCCCTCGCGCTCGCCCAGACAGTGGCCTCCAAGCTCGCCGCCGCCGTCAAGATCGGCAAGGAAGGCTTCTACAAACAAGCCGAAATGGGGCTGGAGGAGGCTTACGCCTATACCGGCGCGGCCATGGCCGAAAATATGCTCTACCGCGACACCGAAGAAGGCATCAGCGCCTTTCTCGACAAGCGCCCGCCCACATGGGAGCAATAGCGCACCGCTGCGCCGACCCTGTGCCGAACAAGCGCCGGCCCCGCGACGAACAAGCGCCGGCCCTGCGACGAAAGAGCGGCTTTCCCCGCCGCGCCGAGCGGCTATGCTGACATAACCCAGTTTGGTTCCAGTTTTCTCGCGAATGGTCTCGCCGATGCCCAAGTTTTACCGCCTTTGCCATAGTCTTGCCACATTTCGGGTGCAATCACGCCACAGACCGCAGCCGCAGGATGCTCACCCCTCCAAGGATCGCCGCAGGCTGTGCGCCAAGATGCTCAGGTGGGTCGCCGGCGGCGTCCTCTCCCTTGTGGCCACCCTCTCTCTGGCCGCAGATATGAGGCCGGTGGCCCACTCTGACTTTCCGCAGGATGATCTGGAAGAAGTGCTCCTCGGGCGCGATCTGTTCTTTGATCCGCTCCTGTCGGGCAATCGCAATATTTCCTGCGCAAGCTGTCATCACGGCGTGCTCGGCTCGGCAGATGGAGTCCCGCTGTCTGTGGGGGAAGGCGGCAAAGGTCTTGGCAAGCGCCGCCGCGGCACGCCAGAGGCCCCCGCCGCGCGCCATATCCCGCGCAACGCCCCGGCGATTTTCAATCTCGGCGCGCGCGATTTCACCATGCTCTTTCATGATGGCCGCGTCGCGCGCGACCCTGATGTGCCCTTCGGGATCAGGATGCCCGAGGGCAACGCGCTTGAGCGCCCCGCCACGAGCCTTTTGTCGGCCCAGGCCCTGCTGCCCCTCCTTAGCCCCGAAGAGATGGCCGGTGCTGTGGGCGAAAATCCGGTCGCCCAAGCCGTCAGCGCAGGGCAGATCCGTGGCCCGCGCGGCGCATGGGCCTTGCTCGCCGCGCGCATCGAGGCCGTGCCCGACTATCGCGCCCGGTTCACAGCCCTCAAACAGAGCACCGCACCGCTGCATATCTCCGACATCGGCAATGCCATTGGCGCTTTTCTCGCCTTCGAGTTTCGCGCCGATCAAAGCCCCTTTGATGCCTATCTGCGCGGCGAGAGCAACGCGCTCACAGCCCCGCAGGCGCGCGGCATGGCGTTGTTTTATGGCAAAGCCACCTGCTCAAGCTGCCACGCCGGGCGCTTTCAGACCGACAATGACTTTCACGCCATCGGCATTCCCCAGATCGGTCCGGGCAAAGACCACGCCAGCCGCGCCGACCATGGCCGCGCCGCCATCACAGGCGTGCCAGACGATGCCTATTGTTTTCGCACGCCGTCCTTGCGCAATGTCGCCCTGACCGCCCCCTATGGGCACTCGGGCGCCTACGCAAGCCTTGAGGCCGTGGTGCGCCATCATCTCGCGCCGCGCGAAAGCCTGATGGGGTTTGATCCAAGCACAGCGCCGCTGCCCGCGCTCGCCGGCTATGGTGCGGTGGTGCCGCAAATGCCGTCGCAAGAGGAGCTTGAGCGCATCAAAGCCGCCATCACCCTCGACATCCCGCCGCTCACAGACAGCGAAGTCAATGACATCATCTCTTTTCTTCACGCCCTGACCGATCCCAACAGCATCGGCGGCAAGCTCGGCGCGCCGGCCTCCGTGCCCTCTGGCCTGCCGGTTGATTCCATTCTTGACTAAGCCCTTTTCAAGCCGCGCCACTTGGCCTAAATGGCAGGGATGACAGAGAGATTACACATCATCGGCGGCGGCCTCGCAGGCTCGGAAGCCGCCTGGCAAGCGGCCCAAATGGGCGTGCCCGTCACCATCCATGAAATGCGCCCCAAGGTCGGCACATTTGCCCACCAGTCCGGCGATCTGGCCGAGATGGTCTGTTCCAACTCCTTCCGCTCTGATGACAGCGAGCAAAACGCCGTGGGCCTCCTGCATTGGGAGATGCGCGCCGCAAACGGCCTTATCATGGCCAGTGCCGACAAACACCGCCTGCCCGCAGGCGGCGCCTTGGCGGTCGATCGCGAGCCTTTTGCCGCCTCCGTCACAGCCACGCTCAAAGCGCACCCGCTGATTGAGGTCTCCTATGAGGAGATCACCGAGCTGCCCGCCTCGGGCCACTGGATCATCGCCACAGGCCCGCTCACCTCCGACGCCCTCAGCGCCGAGATCGCCCGCGCCACAGGCGCCGAGGCGCTGGCGTTCTTTGATGCCATCGCCCCGATTGTCTACACCGACAGCGTCAATATGGACGTGGCCTGGATGCAGTCGCGCTATGACAAAGGCGAAAGCGAAGAAGAGCAGAAAGCCTATCTCAACTGCCCGATGGATGAGGCGCAGTATAACGCCTTCATCGACGCGCTTCTGGCAGCGGAGAAAACCGAGTTCCGGATCGGCGAAACCGCGGGCTACTTTGACGGCTGCCTGCCGATCGAGGTCATGGCCGAGCGGGGCCGCGAAACCCTGCGCTTTGGCCCGATGAAGCCCGTCGGCCTCACCAACCCCCATGCGCCCGACGTCAAGGCGCACGCGGTTGTGCAGCTCAGATATGACAACGCCCTTGGCACGCTGATGAATATGGTCGGCTTTCAAACCAAGATGAAATACGCCGCGCAAAAAGAAGTGTTTTCCATGATTCCGGGGCTGGAAGAGGCGCGCTTTGCCCGCCTTGGCGGCATTCACCGCAACAGCTTTATCAACTCGCCCACGCTTCTGGACAACCAGCTGCGCCTCAAATCCATGCCCCATATCCGCTTTGCCGGCCAGATCACCGGCGTGGAAGGCTATGTCGAAAGCGCCGGCATGGGGCTGCTCGCGGGCCGCTTGGCCGCCGCCGAAATGCTGGGCCAGAGCCTCACAGCCCCCGCCCCCGAGACAGCAACAGGCGCGCTCGTCACCCATATCACCGGCGGCGCCGAGGCCAAAACCTTCCAGCCGATGAATGTCAATTTCGGGCTTTTCCCGCCCGTCGATGGCCTCAAATCAGGCCGCCGTGGCCGCAAAGACCGCTACTTTGCCTATACCGAGCGCGCCAAAGCCCTATGGAAAGACTGGCTGGACGCGCGCGGCTAAGCGTGCATAACTTCGGTCATGACAGACAGGTTTCTGGATAAGGCCTATGGCCAGTCAGGCGACACGCGCGATCTCTACGCCGCGTGGGCCAAATCCTATGATCAGGAGCTGGGCGAAGGCGGCTATGCCACGCCCGCCCGCTGCGCGGAGGCCCTCGCCAAACACAGCCGCGATCTCACAGCGCCGATCCTTGATTTTGGCTGCGGCACGGGGCTGTCGGGCCTCGCCCTCAAGCTGGCGGGCTTTGAGACCATCGACGGCGTCGATGTCACCGCCGATATGCTGAGCGGCGCGCGCAGCAAAAACCTCTATCGCACGCTGGAGCTGATCGCGCCAAACACCCCCCTCAGCCACGCGCCGGGCAGCTACGCCGCCATCACAGCCATCGGCGTGATCGGCACAGGCGCGGCCCCCGTCTCGGTCTTTGATATCATCATGAAAGGCCTCGCCTCGGGCGGTCTTGTCGTGCTCAGCCTCAATGATCACGCGCTGGAAGACCCCAATTTCGAAGGCAAACTCAACGACTATATCGACTGCGGCGCAGCCCGGCTCCTGCACAAAAGCTACGGCCCGCACATCCCCGGAATAAACCTCAACTCAAACGTCTACGTGCTTGAAAAATCGTGACATTCACCACCCGCTTTGCCCCTAGTCCGACCGGTCCGTTACACCTTGGCCACGCCTTTTCCGCGCTGCGCGCCGCCGATCTGGCCCGCGCCGCCAACGGGCGCTTTCTGCTGCGCATCGAAGATATCGACCAGAGCCGCGCCCGCCCCGAGTGGGAACACCAGATCTATGATGATCTCGCCTGGCTCGGCCTCACATGGGAGCGCCCCGTGTTGCGCCAGTCTGCGCGCCTCCCCGCCTACCGCGCCGCGCTCACGCGGCTCTGGGCGCTTGGCCAGCTCTATCCCTGCACCTGCTCGCGGCGCGACATTGCCGCCGCCGCCTCGGCCCCGCAAGAGGGCGTTCTGCCCGCCTTCGGGCCAGACGGGCTGATCTATCCGCGCACCTGCGCCCATGTGCCAAATCCGGCGTCGCCGCTGCCAAACGCCGTCTTGCGCCTCAATATGGCCCGCGCGCTGCGCTCCCTGCCCGATCCGCTCGAGTTCACAGAAACCGGCAAAGGCCCAAACGGCGAAACCGGCCAGATCACGCTCTCTCATGCCATGCTGCGCTCTGATGTGGGCGATGTCATTCTGGCCCGCACGGGCCTTGGCGCCTCCTATCACCTCGCCGTGGTGGTGGATGACGCCGCCCAAGCGGTCAGCCTCGTGCCGCGCGGCCAAGACCTGTTCACCGCAACAGCCATCCATCTTGTGTTGCAAAAGCTGCTCGGCCTGCCAACACCCGCCTATCACCATCACCGCCTGATACGCGACGAAAAGGGCAAGCGCCTCGCAAAGCGCGACGACGCCCGCGCCATTGCCCTCTATCGCGCCGAAGGCAAAACCCCCGCCGATATCCGCGAAATGGTCGGGCTTTAGTCGCCCATCGGCGTCATCAGTTCGCGCTCATCGCCCTCCATCACCGAGGTGTAAAAACACGAGCGCCGGTTTGTGTGACAGGCTGGCCCAACCTGCCGTATCACGAGCAAAAGCGCATCGCGGTCACAATCCACCCGCAGGTCAACAAGCTCCTGCGTGTGGCCGCTGGTCTCCCCCTTGACCCAAAAGGCGTTTCGCGAGCGTGACCAATAGGTTACGCGCCGTGTTTCAAGCGTTTTCTCGACCGCCTCGGCATTCATCCAAGCCATCATCAAGACCTCGCCACTGGCTTCATCCTGCGCAATCGCAGGAATAAGACCCTGCGCATTATAGCTGAGAGAGTGTGCATCAAAGCGCATGATCTGTCCTTTTCTTGGGCCGCCATTATGGCTATCTATGCCAAGTTAGCGGAGAAAAGACCATGAGCAATGACACCGACCTGATCAAACTCTACTCCGCCCGTATCCTCGCGCTCGCTGCGGATATGTCCGGTCTTGAGCGGCTCGCCGCCCCCTCCGGCACAGCCCACCGGCGCGCGCCGCTCTGCGGCTCCAATATCACGGTTGATGTGGCCCTTGAGGGCGGCAAAATCACAGGCTTCGGGCAGGATGTGAAGGCCTGCGCCCTTGGTCAGGCGGCAGCCTCTGTTGTCGCGGCCCATGCGATCGGCCGCACCCGTGCCGAGATCCAGACCGCCCATGACCAGCTCCTCGCCATGTTGCGCAGCGATGGCCCCACCCCAGAGGCCCCCTTTGACGAGCTGAAAGTTCTGCTGCCCGCGCGCGACTATAAAAACCGTCACGCCTCGATCATGCTCTGCCTTGACGCCACGCTTGATGCAATCGACGCCGCCTCGGCCTAGCCCCCACAGCCCGCCTAACAAAAAAACCGCCGCACTCTTTTCAGAGGCGGCGGATCAAGTGCGTATGTTTGCAAGCTGGCGACGAAGAAGAAAGGCAGGCCTAATTCGCTGGAACGGCAGTCTGTCTCTCGGCGCGCGTCTGGGACGGTGCGCGCCAAAATGGCGCAAACATACGGGGCAGAAGTCAGGGTAGACGTCTGGGCAAAACCGTGGGCCAGCGCCCCGTCAGATCAGGCTCGGAAGGTGCAGCGCCACGACAAGCATGGTCAGCAATGACACAGCGCCAAGCGCATCGGCGAGCAGGCTGGTCTGCGCGCGGGCAATCACGTCTTTCACATCTTTGATCATTTTGAGGCTCCAATCCTGAGTCTGTTCTCGGTGTTGCCTCTTTGTTCTCATTTTGCGCGCCATCTGTAAAGAACTTTTTGAGAACATTTGCGATTAATGTGAGAACAAATAGCCTAACCCACAGATATCAAACGAATAGCCTGATCCTGCTCCATCAGCCAAAGCAGCGCCCGCGCCGCCTGCCCGCGCGGTGTTTCTAGGCTCGGATCGTCGTTGAGCAGCTTTCGCGCATCGCTCTGCGCCACTTTCATCAGCGCGCTCTGGCGCTCCAGATCCGCCACTCGAAAGCGCGGCAGCCCCGACTGCGCCGTGCCAATCAGATCGCCCGCGCCGCGCATTTCAAGGTCCACTTGCGCAATCACAAAGCCGTCTTCAGTGTCGCGCAGCGTGGTGAGCCGCCGCTCCGCGCCCTCGTTCATCGGCGCGCGATACATCAAAAGACAGGTCGACGCGCCGCTGCCGCGCCCCACGCGCCCGCGCAGCTGGTGAAGCTGGGACAGCCCAAAGCTCTCGGCCCGCTCGATCACCATAATCGTCGCATTGGGCACATCAACGCCCACTTCAATCACCGTGGTCGCCACCAAAACAGAGAGATCGCCGCGCTGGAACGCCGCCATGGCCGCATCCTTCTCCTCGGGTGGCATCTGCCCGTGCACAAGCCCGACGCGCCCCTCCCCAAGGCGCGCGCGCAGAGCCTTAAAGCGCTCCTCGGCCGCGGCCAGGTCCACGCTCTCGCTCTCCTCCACCAAAGGACAGACCCAATAGGCCTGCTTGCCCTCGGCCACAGCGCTCTTGAGGTGCGCGATCACCTCATCCATGCGCTGCGTGTTGATCAGCGCGGTCTTGATCGGCTGGCGCCCCGCGGGCTTCTCGTCAAGCACCGACACATCCATATCGCCATATTGCGCCAGCGCCAGACTGCGCGGAATGGGCGTCGCGGTCATCACCAGAACATCGGCGCTCACGCCCTTCTTGCCCAGCTCGAGCCGCTGGCGCACCCCAAAGCGGTGCTGCTCATCGACAATCGCGAGCCGCAGATCGTCAAACGCCACATCCTTCTGAAACACCGCATGGGTGCCCACAAGAATATCGATCTCCCCGCTGGCCAGCGCAGCCAGCTTCTCGCTCCTCACCCGCCCCTTGTCGCGCCCTGTCAAAAGCTCAAGCCGCACCCCCGCGGCCGCCGCCAGCGGTTGCAAGCCCTGCAAATGCTGACGCGCCAGAATTTCGGTGGGTGCCATCATAACCCCCTGCCCGCCCGCCTCCACAGCAACCAGCAGCGCCATCAAGGCCACAAGCGTCTTGCCCGCGCCCACATCGCCCTGCAACAAACGGTTCATCCGCGCCGGCTGGGCCATATCCGAAGCAATCTCGGCAACCGCCCGCCTCTGCGCGGCTGTGGGGGCAAACGGCAGGCTTTCCAAAACACGCGCGCGCAACGCGCCATCGCCCGTGCTCGCCCGCCCCTTGCCCTTGCGGCGGCTCATCCGCGCCAAAGCCAGGGTCAGCTGATGGGCAAAAAACTCGTCATAGGCCAGCCGCTCCCGCGCCGGGGCCGTCGCCGCCAGATCTTGCAGGCCCTGGGGCGAATGCGCCGCTCGCGCCGCATCTGCCCAGCCCGGCCAGCCCGCCTGACGCAGCTGTTCGGCATCGGCCCATTCGGCAAGCTCGGGCAGCCGCAAGAGGGCCGCGCGCGTCGCCTTATACATCCCCTTCTGGCTCACCCCCGCAGTCAGCGGATAGACCGGCTCAAACACAGGCAACTCCGCAGCCTCCGTGAGCGGCAAAACATGATCGGGATGGGTCATCTGGATCACGCTGTCAAACATCTCGAGCTTGCCCGAGACAAGCCGCCGCGCGCCGACGGGCAGGATTTTTTGCAAATACTCCCCGCGCGCATGAAAAAACACGAGCTCAAACCGCGTCCCGCTGTCCTCAACCTGCACCCGCGTTGGCCGCCCGCGCGCCCGCGCCGGATGATGCTGGATCACCTCGACTTCAACGGTCGCCACCGCCGGAAACGCAAGCCCCAGAACACTGGGGCGCACCGAACGGTCGATCCCGCTGTATGGCAGCGTAAAGACCAGATCACGCGGCTTGAAAACATCCAGCTGCTCCAGAAGCGCCGCCGTCTTCGGCCCGACGCCCTCCAGCGTCTCAAGCCCCGCAAACAAGGGAAAAAGCTCTGGCGGCCGCCCGCTCATAGCCCCTCCACGAGCGCGATCCAGCCGTCTTCATCAATCGTTTCAATGCCCAGCTCCGCCGCCTTCTTGGCCTTGCTGCCCGCCCCCGGCCCCGCGATCAGCAAGTCGGTCTTGGCCGAAACACTCCCCGCAACCTTGGCCCCGAGGCTCTCGGCCCGCGCCTTGGCCTCCGCGCGCGTCATTTTTTCAAGCGTGCCGGTAAAAACCAGCGTCTTGCCCGCCACGGGGCTGTCACTGCGCGCGGCCTCGGCGTCTTGCACCTCAAGCTGTGCCACCAGCCGCAAAATGCTGTCGCGCTCATGATCCTGCGCAAAAGCCGTCACCAGCGCCCGCGCCATCACCTCGCCCACCCCGTCAATGCTGAGAAGCTCGGCCCAAGCCGCGCTTTCCTCGTCTTGGGCGGCGCGCACCGCGCTCACAAACCCCTCCCAATTCAGATAATAATTGGCAAAGAGCTTGCCCGCCTGCTCGCCCACATGGCGAATACCAAGCGCAAACAACAGCCGCGCAAAGCCGATCCTGCGCTTTTGCTCGATCGCCTCAAACAGCTTCTCTGCCGAGCGCGCGCCCCAGCCCTCGCGGTTCCTGAGCTTGGTCAGATTGGCCGCATCGCGCGCCGCAAGCGTGAAAATATCGGCCGGCTCGCGGATCGCGAGCTGATCATCCTGATAAAACATCTCGATCTGCTTTGCGCCCAGCCCGTCAATGTCAAACGCTTTGCGCGACACAAAATGCTTTAGCTTTTCAACAGCTTGCGCCGGACAACTCATCCCGCCGGTGCAGCGGCGCACCGCATCCCCCGCCTCGCGCACAGCCTCCGAGCCACATTCGGGGCAGATCTCGGGAAAGACATAGGGCTGCGCCCCGGACGGGCGCTGGCTCAGGTCCACATCGGCAATCTTGGGGATCACATCACCGGCGCGATAAACCTGCACCAGATCGCCGACGCGAATATCCTTGCCGCCGCGAATGCCGGCGCCCTTATTGTCGCGCCCCAGAATATAATCCTCGTTGTGCAGCGTCGCGTTTGACACAACAACCCCGCCAACCGTCACAGGCTGAAGCCGCGCCACAGGGCTGAGCGCGCCGGTGCGCCCGACCTGAATATCGATCCCCTCAAGCCGCGTCCACGCCAGCTCGGCGGCAAATTTATGGGCAATCGCCCATCGCGGCGTGGTGCTGCGAAAGCCGAGCCGCGCCTGAAGCGCCAGATCGTTCACCTTATACACCACACCGTCAATATCATAGGGAAGCTGGGCGCGCGCCGCCCCGATCCTGTCGTAATGCGCCACAAGCTCTTTGGCCCCCGCACATAGCGCCGTCAGCGGGTTGGTCTCAAAGCCGAGCGCCTGCAGCCGCGCGATCGCCGCCATCTGGGTCGTCGCCAAAGGCTGCGACAGCTCCCCCCAGGCATAGGCAAAAAACGCCAGAGGCCGCGCGCGGGTGATCTTCGGGTCAAGCTGGCGCAAGGAGCCGGCCGCCGCATTGCGCGGGTTGGCAAAGCTCTTGGCGCCGCGGGCCTCCTGGGCCGCGTTGAGCGCGGCAAAATCCGCGTGGCGCATATAGACTTCGCCGCGCACCTCCAAAATATCGGGCGCCCCGACAAGCTGCTGGGGAATGCTCGCAATCGTGCGCGCATTGGCGGTGACGTTTTCGCCCGTCGTCCCGTCGCCGCGCGTCGCCGCCTGAACAAGCCGGCCCTGTTCATAGCGCAAAGACAGGCTCAACCCGTCGATCTTTGGCTCGGCCGTAAAGCTCAGCTCCGCCTCGCCCAGCCCCAGAAACTTTGCCGAACGGGCGACAAACTCTGCCACATCCTGCGTCTCAAACGCATTGCCAAGCGAGAGCATCGCCTGCGCGTGGCTGACTTTGGAAAAGCCCTCCGCGGGCGCCGCCCCGATGTGCTCGCTCGGGCTGTCGGCGCGTTTCAGCGCGGGAAAGCGCGCCTCGATGTCCGCGTTGCGCTGCTTGAGGCGGTCATAGTCCGCATCCGAAAGCTCGGGCGCATCCTTGCCGTGATAGGCGGTGTTTGCCGCCGCCAGCGCCGCTGCAAGCCGCTCCAGCTCCGCGCGCGCGTCAGCCTCAGTCAAAGTCGTCACGTCCTGCTCCGCCACACGCGCCCCCGATTTGCGTTGTCCTGATGCCTTCATGCCTCAAGTTTGCCCAGAGTGCCAGCCTGCGGCAACAGAGAAAACCGGCCCGCACAGGTCACAGGGCACAGCTCACAGGGCACGCGCCGCCAAACGCAAAACAGGCGCAGCCAATCTGCTGCGCCCGCCTGACAAAAGCCTTGTGGTGTTGGCCCTTAAGCCCCGAGCGCGAGCGGCGCTGTCTCCAGCGTTTCGGGTTGCGGGTCGCGCAAGACATAGCCACGGCCCCAGACCGTCTCAATGTAATTCGCCCCATCCGTGGCATTGGCGAGCTTCTTGCGCAGCTTGCAGATAAACACGTCGATAATCTTGAGTTCCGGCTCATCCATCCCGCCATAAAGATGGTTGAGAAACATCTCTTTGGTCAGCGTCGTGCCCTTGCGCAGCGACAACAGCTCGAGCATCTGGTATTCCTTACCCGTCAGATGCACAGGCTTGTTGTCAGCCTCCACAGTCTTGGCGTCCAGATTGACCAAAATCGCGCCGGTCTTGATGATTGATTGGGAATGGCCCTTGGAGCGGCGGATGATCGCATGGATGCGCGCCACAAGCTCCTCGCGGTGAAACGGCTTGGTCATATAGTCATCCGCGTCAAAGCCGAAGCCCTTGATCTTGTTTTCGGTGTCATCAGAGCCGGACAGAATCAGAATCGGCGTGTCCACCTTGGCCAAGCGCAGCTGGCGCAAAACCTCGTGACCGTTCATGTCAGGCAGGCCGAGATCCAGCAAAATGAGGTCATAATCATAGAGTTTGGCAAGGTCGATGCCCTCCTCGCCCATGTCTGTTGTATAGACATTGAGGTTGGCATGGGTCAGCATCATTTCAATACTTTTGCTGGTCGTCGGATCGTCTTCAACGAGAAGGACGCGCATAATAAATTCTCCGCAGTTATTCTATCATTGAGGTTAAATCTGACTAAAAATGGTTAACCGCAGGTTACCGTAGCAAAAATAAATATTAAAACAACCTATGAGTGTTTGATCGCGCGCAGCTGGGTGACTTTCAATCCGTCGTCCCCATAGGCACGAACCGCATGAACCCACTCGAAAAATTCCTCCTCGCTCAGGTCGTAGTGGCTCATGGCTTCGGCTTGGCTCATCAGCCCGTACAGCACCGCCCGCACCACCAGCGCCTTACGCGATGCAACCCACCGTTGCGTATGTGCCGGCGGCAGATCGGCACGGGTGATCACCTTCCCGTCAGGGAGGCGAACAGCTCTTGGACCATCGACTTTCTTGAGATACATGGCATCAACCTTCTTTGTGTCATGGCCAAACTCGGCCAAACCGCTTAAAGAGGCGTGAAGTCAACCCGCAAGAAAACATCGCATTTTTCATTTGTTTTCAGAGAAATTTCCGGAGCCACCATGTCAGCCGCCCCCTCGCCCGCGCCCCAAAGCAAGCTCAACTCTCTCGGCTTTGCCAAACCCGAAAGCGAAACCCGCGTGGTTGTTGCCATGTCGGGGGGCGTGGACAGCTCGGTTGTGGCCGCCATGCTGGCCGAAGAGGGCTATGATGTAATCGGGGTCACGCTCCAGCTCTATGACCATGGCGCCGCGCTCGCCAAGTCGGGCGCCTGCTGCGCAGGGATCGACATTCACGACGCCCGCCGCGTCGCCGAAGAGATGGGCTTCCCACACTATGTCCTCGATTATGAGAACATTTTTAAAGATGCCGTGATCGACGAGTTCGCCGACAGCTACCTTGGCGGGGCCACCCCCGTGCCCTGCATCCGCTGCAACGAGCGGGTGAAGTTCAAAGACCTGCTCACAACCGCGCGCGACCTTGACGCCGATTGCATGGCCACAGGCCACTATATCCAGCGCAAGATCGGCGCCCGCGGACCCGAGCTGCATTCCGCCGAAGATGCGGGCCGCGATCAAAGCTATTTCCTCTTCTCCACAACGCCGGAGCAGCTTGACTACCTGCGCTTCCCGCTCGGCCATCTCCCCTCCAAAGACGCAACCCGCGCCCTGGCCGAAAAATACGGCCTCAAAGTGGCCAACAAGCCCGACAGCCAGGACATCTGCTTTGTGCCCAACGGCGATTATGCTGCCGTGATCGAAAAGCTGCGCCCCGGCGCGGCCGAGCCGGGCGAGATCGTTGACATGGACGGCACCGTCCTTGGCACCCACACCGGCGTTATTCACTATACAATCGGCCAGCGCCGCGGCCTCGGGATCGGCGGTCTGGCCGATCCGCTCTATGTGGTGAAGCTTGATGTCGATGCCAAACGCGTGGTGGTCGGCCCCAAAGAGGCGCTGGCCACGCGCCGCGTGCCGCTCGCCGAAATCAACTGGCTGGGCGATGATCCCTTTGACGCCGTGCCCGAGCGCCGTGTCGCTGTGCGCGTCCGCTCAACCCGCGCGCCCCGCGAAGCGATCCTGCGTGCCACAGGCCCCACCACAGGCGAGGTCGAGCTGCTCACCCCCGAAGAAGGCGTCAGCCCCGGTCAGGCCTGCGTGTTCTATGATCTCGAAGGCAGCCGTATTTTCGGCGGCGGCTGGATCGTGAAAGGCTGAACCGCACCCGCGCATGGCCTTTTCCCGTAGGGTGCGCATTCACTGCGCACCGCCCCACCGTGCGCTGCATTATCTTAATTTGCGTTAACCTTTGCTGAGTCAGCCGGTGCACGCCCTGTGCACGCGTGGTGCACGCATATCACCCCCCCCGAATCAGCCGGATCCGGCCCTGTTAACCCTGCGGCGCGCAGCCTTAACCAAATCTTGGCCCATCGCGGCCTGCGGCCAAACAGAACAGTTGACACAAAAAGAGAACATGAGTAGAACAAAAAGCAGTTTCACTCCGAGGAGGGCCAGCGGATGCTCACCAAAAAACAACTCGATCTGCTCGATTTTATCAACAAACGTGTCCAGCGCGACGGCGTTCCGCCCAGTTTTGACGAGATGAAAGAAGCCCTCGATCTGCGCTCCAAATCCGGCATCCACCGCCTCATCACCGCTCTGGAAGAGCGCGGCTTCATTCGCCGCCTCGCCCACCGCGCCCGCGCCATCGAAATTGTCAAACTCCCCGACAGCATGGCGCCCAAATCCGGCGGCTTCACACCCAAGATCATCGACGGGGACCGCCCCGACACACCGCGCCCCGCCGCCGCCCGTCCGGTGGGCCATGTCTCCGCTCAGGAAGTGCCTGTCATGGGCCGGATCGCCGCCGGCGTCCCCATCGCCGCCATCAGCGAAGTCTCCCACAACGTCGCCGTGCCCACCAGCATGATGCGCGACGGTGGCGAGCATTACGCCCTTGAGGTCAAGGGCGATTCCATGATCGAAGCCGGGATCAACAATGGCGATGTGGTCGTCATTCGCGAAACCCAGACCGCCGAAAACGGCGATATCGTCGTGGCGCTCATCGAAGATCAGGAGGCCACGCTCAAACGCTTTTTCCGCCGTGGCAACGCCATCGCCCTTGAGGCCGCAAACCCCGCCTATGAAACGCGGGTATTCCCTGACGATCAGGTCAAAGTCCAAGGCCGCCTTGTCGGCCTGATCCGGACCTATTAGAGCGGCTCACCTGTTCCAGAGCCTGCGGCCCGTGCTCTCGCGGGCCGTTTTTATTTTGAGCTGATCCCCCTCAAAATAAAGCGCGATAGCGCCGGTCTGGCGCAGTCGCGTCTTATCAAAGACAAGACAGGGCATCTCGCGCTCAAGCTCGCCCACCACGACCAGAATTTGCCCCGCCGCGCATTCGGCGGCTGCAACCGCCGCCTTGCCGCGCAGATGGCGCAGCCGATAGGCGGCCAAGGCCCCGGCCTCGCTCCAAAGCGCCGCAGCCGCCGCCTGCCCGCGCAAATCACCGTCGTTCTCAAGCCAGCCGCGCGCCACAAACCCGCTGCTCGAAGGCGCACTCAGCGCCCGCCCCGCCTCGGTCATCACCCCGACAAGCTGGCCAGTGTCGGAGATCAGAACATCAGGCCGCTGTGTCTGCGCCCAAAGCCCCAGAGCCACAAGCATCGGCAGCCCCCCGAGCAGCCGCGCACGCCCGCGCCAAAGGACAAGCCAGAGTGCCCCGAGCATCAGCACCGCCAGCACATAAGGCTCAGGCGCCACCACAGCGCCCCGCGCGCCCTCCAGCTCGGCAAAAAAACCGGCCACCGACAGGATCCACGCAATCCCCAGCTCCATGACATAAAACCCGAGCGAAGACAGCCCGAGCGGCCATAAAAGCAAGGCAATCACCCCCGCCGGGATCACCACCGCCCCCATCAAGGGCACCGCCAGCACATTGGCCAAGAGGCCGTAATGGGCAAACTGGTTGAAATGCGCCGCCGCCACAGGGGCCGTGGCCAGCCCCGCCACCAGCGATGTGATCACCACGGTGAAGACGGGGCGCAGAAATTTCGGCCCCAGCGAAATCTGATACTCCCGCAGCGCCGCAAAGACCGCCACAAGCGCGGTGGTCGCCGCAAACGACATCTGGAAACCGGGGCCAAGCAAAGCCTCGGGCTGCCAGATCAAAACGATCAGAGCGGCCGTCGCCACCGCGCGCAGGCTGATCACCCGCCGCTCGAAAAACACCGCCCCAAGCGCGACCATAGCCATGATAAAGGCGCGCTCCGTCGCCACAGATCCGCCCGAGAGCAAGAGATAGAAAAAAGAGACCACAAGCGCCCCCAAGGCGGCTGTTTTGCGGATCGGCAGACGGTGGCGCAGGGCCGGGCTGAGCACAAGCCCATAGCGGATCGCGCCAAAGACAAAGCCGCAGAGCAGCCCCATATGCAGCCCCGAAATCGCCAGCAGATGCGCCAGATTGGTGTGCCGCAGCCGATCGACCGTGACAGGCGACATGGCCGAGCGGTCACCCGCCATAATGGCCGCGGCAAAGGCACCGGTCTCGCCCTCGATCTTCTGGCGGACAAAATCGGCAAAGCGGTAGCGCGTCCGGCTGATCAGCGCCCCGCTGCCCGCGCCCGCAGGCGCCAACAGCATCAGCGGCGTGCGGCTATAGCCGATCGCTCCGAGCTTTTGAAACCAGGCATGGCGCTGGAAGTCAAAGCCGTTCGGCTCCACAGGCCCGGACGGCGGCGACAGATGCGCCGTGATCAGAACGGTGCTGCCCGCCACAGGGACAGGGCCGGCCTGCGGGCCGTGCAAAGAGATGCGCACCCGTGTCGGCGTCCGGCTCGGCGGCATCCGCTCCAGAATCACCTGATCCAGCGTCAAACGCAGCGCGCCACTGGCCGAACGGTCGATTAACACAATCCGCCCCTCCACCGCGCCATAATC
>JAHBAM020000157.1 GCA_018500125.2 Roseobacter sp.
CCCGCCGCCGCCACTCCTACCTCTGGCAGGACTGGTGCGTGCAGGCCATGCTCGAGGGCCTCGGCCCCGATGCCTTCATCGGCACCTCCAATGTCCATATCGCCATGCGCCGCGATATCGAAGCCATCGGCACAAACGCCCACGAGCTGCCCATGGTCTACTCCGCCCTCGCCCGCTCCGACGCCGAGCTGGCCCAAGCCCCCTATGAGGTGCTCTCCGATTGGCACGAAGAGCACGACGGCAACCTGCGCATCATCCTGCCCGACACCTACGGAACCGAAGGCTTCCTTGCGCGCGCCCCCGACTGGCTCGCCGGCTGGACAGGCATCAGGATCGACTCAGGCGATCCGGCCACAGCCGCCGAAGCCGCCATCCGCTGGTGGCAAAGCCGCGGCGAAGACCCGACCAAAAAACTGGTCATCTTCTCCGATGGTCTGGATGTCGACAAAATCCTCGAACTCCACACCCAGTTTTCCGGCCGCGTCCGCCCCTCCTTCGGCTGGGGCACCCTCATGACAAACGACTTCCGCGGCCTCACAAAAGGCAACGCCCTCGCGCCCTTCTCCATGGTCTGCAAAGCCGTCTCGGCCAACGGCAACCCCACAGTGAAGCTGTCCGACAACCCCCGCAAAGCCATGGGGCCAAAGGCAGAGATCGAACGGTATAAACGGGTGTTCGGGGTCGGCGAGCAGAGTGAGATGGAGGTTGTGGTTTAGTGCCCAGTGAAGTCGAGCCCGAATAGTTCAGACAAGATGGCTTCCACAACATCTCGATAATCCAACAAATCGCGGTCCGATATGTCAACGGTTGCCCGCTCATGGATCAACTTATTTCGGCGATTGTAATAGTGAGCTGCCTTTCTCCAAAGGCTGTCATCAAAGGATGTAAGTTCCTTAACTTTGTCAATAACGTTCCTACGGTCCGCAAAAAGTTCTGCGATCTGCTTGTCTGTAAAGTAACGCTCCTTGTGATTAACAAGATATTCCTTCAATCCAATTTCAAAGTTACTGTCCAAAAGAATTAGAGCAATACGGTTTTTCGTATCATGCTTGTTTCTGCTGTGAACAATATCAACAACACTCATTGCTTCAACTAAGCCACGCGTCCAAGGCTCTTTCGACATCGCCTCTTTGTTCTGATCTATCACTCTTTCAGAATAGGCTTTCTTCCTGCCTCTCGGCATCGGCAAATCGACAACTCGTTTAAGCACTTCAGGCTTTTCGATCTCAACAACTTCTGCTTCACCTGTTTGATAGGCGACGATCTCATCTCTTCGGTTCTTCAGTCTACGAGACAACTTCACGTATCGCGTCATTAACGCAACAACCTGCGGTCTAATTTGGGCAAAGGTTGGATGGCTCCAATTCAAACTTCTTTTGTTGGATGTCCAAGGCAACATCTCTGGCGCGCCCTGCAGCTCAACGATCACACGAGCCATCGACGCATCTGGGTGAGGAACACCAGCTTCTCCGCTATAGAAACCCACCTCATAGCTCTTTTCATGAGCAACAATGAGTCTCCCGTTGCAATAAAAATAGCGCCGTAGTTTTCTTCTTGCGGATTTCTATCTTGTAGTAAGCCCGCAGAAATCTTCACTGTCACTTGGGTTCTGTCATCAGGCATAATTTTGAATGATGAAAACACAGGTAAAAAATCAGGGTGATATGCCCAATTACTATAAGAAATGCTGGATGCTGGGGTGCCGTTTACTCTTATTGTTACGCCCTGGTTGACGAAGGTTGCATAAGCGGACGATATCGCTTCACGCAGTTTTTCTATGTAGCTCAGATCAAAACCCTGCCTGAGTTCAGTAACTCGAACCTCGGTTGAATCTTCTGAAATTTCGCTTACCTCTCGGGCCTCGATGTCCCAAGAGTCATCTGCGAGCCAATCGCTTGATAAAACTACGTTCAAGGTAGGCCCAGCGCCTTTGCGCGTGCGTATATCAACACGCTCTCCCAGTGCCACACCCGCACGTTTTCCACCTACTCCAAAAATTCCAATTAGTTCGGCATTGTCCACCGTTCTCGAAGCCCCTGGAGACACAAGAAGCTGAATATCGTCGCGATGCACTCCACCTGCATTATCTTTCACTACGATTGTTTGTCTATCAGCAGCTAAAAATAGTTCGACAACTAGTTCTCGTGCGCGACCACCAGAAATCCAATGATCTATTGCATTGTCAATTAGTTCGAAAAGCGATGTCTCGATGTCGTAGTCAGCGATTATTGAGCGGAAGAGTCTCTTCTGCGGTGTCGCATCTATCAAATAGCTAATAACGGGCAAAAACACATCTCCAAGTTGTCCTGATAGAAGCTGGAAATCAAAACCAACGCAACCAACTTTTAATCACTCCTCCCCCGTCACCTTCCCGCGCATCGCTTTCACATCGCCGCGCACTTTCTTCGCCTTGAGCCGCCGTTTCTGGCTCCCGTAAGTCGGCTTCGTCGCGATGCGGCGTTTCGGCTTTACCAGAGCCGCCCGCACAAGCGCGATCAGCCGCTCCCGTGCGATCTCGCGGTTCCTTGCCTGCGAGCGGGTGTCTTCCACCTGAAGCACAATCGCGCCGTCCTTGGTCCAGCGCCGGCCCGCGAGCTTGCGCAGCCGCGTCTTCACGGGCGCGGGCAGGTGCGGCGAGCGCTCCGCCTCAAAGCGCAGCTCAACAGCCGTGGAAACTTTATTTACATTTTGCCCGCCAGGCCCGCTGGAGCGCACAAAATTTTCAAAAATTTCCCAATCCGCGATCTGGATCTCATCTGAAATGGTTAACGGCATTTTTCTCTTCAGGCGGTGCACGCATTGTGCACGGGGTGTGCACGCTTTTCACCCCCCCTGTTTTCACATTTGAGTCGAAAGGTAAAAGGGCCGCTCGATCCTGTCGAACGGCCCCCGAGATTTTAGGAGGTGGGCTGGTTAGGGCGCACCAATCCGTGGTTTTTCGAAACTAGGGGCTGCCCTAAATCCGCGTCTCCCGAACTGTCCCAAGACCATTCTCCGGTTTCCCATTAGACACTAGAGCACCTCCTTTCAGCTGTTGTAAGATAGCTTCAGACTGGCACAGAGAGCGCATATGTCAAACAAAATGTTGTGTATTTTTTGTAACGCGCCCCACGATGATGCGGAAGGGGATCAGAGCCAGCAGCGCCAGAGAGAGCTTGACGCCCCAGTCGGCCACAGCCAGCGAGACCCAGAGAGGCACAGCTGGCCCGACGCCCAGAAGCGGCAGGATCTCGCCCGCCCAAGCCACATCATTTGACGGTTCGATAAAGCTGAGTGCGCCCGAGAAAGCCACTGTAAAGAAAATTGCGCTGTCCAGGCTTGCGCCCAAAAACGTCGAAACCAGCGGCGCGCGCCACCATTTCCCGCCTCTTAACGCATCAAACGCCGCCACATCCAGAAGCTGCGCCAGCAAGAAGGCCGTGCCCGATCCGATGGCAATCCGCAGTGTCACAAGCGGGCCGAATTCGCCGATGATCTGGGTGCCAACCAGCGAACAGAGAACCCCGAAAACAAACCCGATAACAACAACTTGCCGCGCCGCCTTGGGGCCGTAAACGCGATTCATAATATCCGTCACAAGAAAGGCCAGCGGGTAGGTAAACGCCCCCCACGTCAGCCATTGGCCAAAGAGAAACTGGACTAAAATATTGGAGGCAACCACAATGGCCGCCATGGCGAGAACGCCAGGAAGATAGGTGCGTGTCATGTGCATTTCCGTTTTCACAAGGTTGCGGAGACTTGGCCTGACCCATTCAGACGCGCCCTCCTACCGCCTCAAACCCCTTATTTCAAGGGCTTTTTTATACGGTAGCGCACAAGCTCTCTGGCCTGAACAGGCAGGAAATTATCGTCACTGATCATCTCGATATAAGGCCCGCCCTGCCCCTCAACCACGGCAATGCCTTCAAGGTTTCCATGCCGGAAAAACCTTGTTTTCAAGAGTGTTTCCTCGCCCAGCGGCACGCCGTCCCGCCAGTCAAACCGCCTGATCCGCGTGCGAAATCCGCCAAGAAAATAGTCACGCTCCAAGAGATAGAGCCGCCCGTCCGGCCCGAAGTCCGCCCCCACAGGAAGGAAGGCCCCCCGCCTTGAAACACTGGTCTTTGTCCATGCTTTTCCATCAAAAACAAACACAGGAAAGGGCCGCCGGCTCGCCCCGGAGCGCTCGGCAATGGCCACAAGCTCTCCCGCCCGGCTCAGCGCCAGCGCCTCAAGGCCCGCATTGCGCCCAAGCCGCTCAAACCCCTCTGCCACAGGCAGCACAGCCACAATCGCACCCGTCGCGCCATCATAAATATCAACCCGATGCCGCCCCTCAAAAGAGATCGCAAACCGCCCGTCTGCGAGCGCAACAAGCCCTTCAGAATCATTGGCGTGGCGGCCAAGCGGCGCTCCGTTAACGTCTTGTAAAGCAACAGAGGTTATCTTTCCTCCAGACAGCTCGTAAAGCCGCCCACGGTCTGTCAGAAGGTGCCGTCTCCCCCCGGCAATTTCATAGCCCGACAGCCCGCCAAAGTTGGCGTCGCCTATCGGCCCGAGCACAGGAGCCGCGCTGACAAACGCAACACCCGCCGAATGCCCCGACTGCCAATACCACCCGCAGAGCGCGGTTATCATCGCGCCTAGCGCGACTGCAAAACGCCGACGCATTGATTGGGTAAATCAGCCAGAGTGTAGTCGCGCCGCGGCTTTGCCGGCTTGGCGTTCGGGTCGGGGGGGGGGCGGATTGAGGATATTATCAACCCAGGTCTGCGCATCCTGACAGCCGTCTCCGACAGGCGGCGCAGCTTGGTCCACACAGCCGCGCATCCCCTTTGGGCAGCTCAGCCGGACATGAAAATGATAGTGATGCCCCCACCAGGGCCGCACCTTGCGCAGCCAGCTTCTATCGCCCTTCTCCTCCTTACACATCCGCAGCTTTGCACCGGGGAACACGAAAATCCGCGCAACACGCGGGTCTTTCGCCGCGGCTTTCATGATCTCCATGTGCTGTTCTGTGTAATTCTCATTGGTGTAGGCGCCCCCCGCGCGGCGCAACGAAACCGACGACAGGCTCTCTCGCGCGCTCGCACTCAGATCAAGCCGCTTCGGCGCCAGCATCCAGATATCGGCGTCTAGCCCGGTCTGGTGGCTGCGGTGCCCCGAGAGCATCGGACCGCCGCGCGGCTGGCTCATATCGCCCACATACAGCCCCGCCCAGCCCGGCTGGCGCGCAGCAAAGCGCGAGAGCGTCTGAACAAAGTCGATAAGCTCCGGATGCCCCCAGTTGCGGTTGCGCGACAGCCGCATCGCCTGCCATGTCGGCCCTGTCTCGGCAAGCGCGACACCGCCGGCCAGACAGCCTTTGGCATAGCTTCCATAGGGCACGGCCGCCTGCTGCGAGCCGTCCTCTGCGGCCCCGAAGAGTTGTTTTGCCGGCTTGCCGCTCAGGCTCGCCGGGATCACAGAGGCGCTTTTTGTGCTCACGGTCTCAGACGGCCCACCGCCACAGCCCGCCAAAAAAGCCAATACACACACACCCATAAACTGTTTCACCGTCAGCTCCTGTCTCCCTCGGGCTTCACCCATCGTAACAAAATCAGGCCAATTAAAAAGAGCGCAATCACAGGCGAAACCCCGAGGCGCGCACTTCCGCTCAGCGCAGTGGCCAGCCCGATCAACGTGGGGGCCAAAAAGGCCGTCGCGCGCCCTGTGAGGCCATAAAGCCCGAAGCTTTCGGTTGGCGCATCCGGCTTTGAGTGCCGGACCATCAGCGTGCGCGAGGCCGCCTGCAGCGTTCCGCCAAGCCCGCCGATGAACACGCCACACAGCAAAAAGACAAGGTCAGGCAGGCTTGAGCCATCCGCCAGAGGAATGCCAAAAATCATCTCGCGCGACATCGAAACAACCGTGATGCAGACCCCGATCAAGAGCCAGATCGCTGTGATAATCACAGGTTTTGGCCCAAAGCGGCTGTCAAACCTGCCCCCGAGCCAGCTAAACACAGCGGCCGAAATCGCACCGATCACACCGAACACACCAATCTGGGTGATCTGCCAGTTCAGCACCAAGGCCGCATAAACGCCGCCAAAACTGTAAAGGCCATTGAGCGCATCCCGGTAAAACATCGACGCGCCGAGATAGGCCGCCAGCGATGTATTGTGCCCAAGCCCCCGCAGCGACCGCATCAGCGAAGCAAGCGCCGCAGACACACGCACGCGCGCCTGCCCCGGAACGGGCGTGTCCCGCACCCAGAGAAAATAAGGGATCATGAACACCGCAAACCAGACCGCCGTGAACGGCCCGACAAAGCGGGTGCCCTCTCGCGCCGCCGCATCAAAGCCAAAGGCCGGGTCCAGCCCGATCAGGGTTTTGCCATCGCCCTGCTCGACAAACAGCAACAGCATAATCGCCAGCGAAACGACGCCGCCAAGATATCCAAAAGCAAAGCCCGAGCCGGAGATCTTGCCGGTGCCATCCTCAGCGCTCAAGGAGGGAAGCTGTGAATTGATAAAGATGAGCGCCCACTCGGCACCGATAAAGCCGATCCCGAAAAAGATCAGCCCAAACCAGAGGTTGGACCCGTCCGGCAGCATATACCAAAGGCCAAACGCGCCAATCACATAGAGCACGGAGAAGCCGAAAACCCAAGGCACACGCCGCCCCGTGCTATCGGCCAAAGCGCCCAGAAAGGGCGCACCCAGCCCGATAAACAGCCCGATCAGGCCAAGCCCGAAGGACCAGAGACTCTGCGCTTGCGCATCCGCCGCCTGCTCGCTCAAACCTGTGCCGAGGAAATAGTGCGCTGCGACCGTGGCAAAATACGGCCCGAAGATAAATGTCACCAGAAGCGTGTGATACGGCTGGCTGGCCCAGTCAAAAAAATACCAGCCCCAGATCCGCTTTCGCATCGAAATCGACTTTGCCATTGCCCTGAAGCCCCCGCCATTCTTTGCCCGATAAGACATGGATTACCCCTTTGGCGCAAGGTTCGCGTTCGCAGTTCCGCCTCTCACTTGTGCTTTGCATCACAAAAACCTAGGTATAGCCTGCATATCCAAAAAAGGCGCAGAACATGGCCCCCTTTATTCAAACATTCGGTCTGATCCTCAACGTGGCTTTCACGCTGCTGCTTGTCCATGTGATCATGAGCTGGCTGATCAACTTCCAAGTGCTCAATCTCGGGCAGCCGCTGGTTGCGCAGTTGTGGCAGGGTCTCAACCGCCTGTTTGAGCCTCTGTTTCGCCCGGTCCGCAATATTCTGCCCAACACACATCCGCTCGATCTGGCGCCGCTGGTTGTGTTTATCATCATCATCGCGCTGCGCGACTATTTCCTGCCCGCGCTCTACTGAGCTTGCCTTGCCAGCCCTGCCCCACTGTGGGACACAGGCGCAAAGAGCAGCAAGAGATACAGGTAAATGGCTTCGGCAAATGCGCTTCTAAAGTCCGTCTTCGGCTTTGACGCCTTCCGCCCCGGGCAGGAAGAGATCGTGCGCGCTGTGGCCGCTGGCGAAAGCGTCTTGGCGATCATGCCGACAGGCGGGGGCAAATCCCTCTGCTATCAGCTCCCCGCGCTCATGAACGAAGGGCTGACCCTTGTGATCTCGCCTCTGATCGCCCTCATGCGCGATCAGGTATCGGCGCTCCAACAGGCCGGCGTGGCTGCCGGCGCGCTCACATCCGCCGCCAGCGACGACGAAAATCAGGCGGTGATCGAGGCCGCCCGCGCCGGTGCGCTGAGCCTGCTTTACCTCGCGCCAGAACGGCTCTCCTCAACCGTCACCCGCACCATCCTGCGTGATGCGGGCGTTGCGCGTATTGCTGTCGACGAGGCCCATTGCGTCAGCCAATGGGGCCATGACTTCCGCCCCGACTATCTGCGGATCGGCGAGCTTCAGCGCTATCTCGGCGTGCCGCTCGCCGCCTTCACCGCCACGGCAGACAAGGAAACCCAAGACGAAATCGTCACCCGCCTCTTTGAAGGTGTCGCGCCGCGCCGCTTCCTGCACGGGTTTGACAGACCCAACATCAGCCTTGCCTTTGCGCCCAAAGACAAGCCGCGACAGCAGATCTTGAGCTATGCAGGCGCGCGGCGTGGCCAATGCGGGATCGTCTATTGCGCCACGCGCGCCAAGACAGAAGCGCTGGCCGCCGCCCTGCGCGATGATGGCCACAACGCCTGCCACTATCACGGCGCAATGGACCCGGACGAGCGCCGCCGTGTCGAACACCGCTTCAATACAGAAGACGCGCTGATCGTTGTCGCGACCATTGCCTTTGGCATGGGCGTCGACAAACCCGACATCAGATGGGTCGCCCATGCCGATCTGCCCAAATCTGTCGAAGGCTATTATCAGGAAATCGGCCGCGCGGGTCGCGACGGCGCGCGCGCCGAAACGCTCACACTCTATGGCCCCGAAGATATCCGCCTGCGGCGTGCCCAAATCGACGAAAGCCTCGCCCCCGCCGACCGGCAGGAGGCCGACCATGGCCGCCTCAATGCGCTGCTGGGGCTGGCCGAAGCCACAAGCTGCCGCCGCCAGCTCCTGCTGTCCTATTTTGACGAGGCCTCACCGCCCTGCAACAACTGCGATCTCTGCGACAAACCCCCCGAGACATTTGACGCAACCGAAGCCGCGCGCATGGCGTTGTCGGCCATCCTGCGCAGCGAGGAGCGTTTTGGAGCGGGCCAGATTATCGACATCCTCCTTGGCAAGCTCACAGACAAGGTGCGCCAGTTTGGCCATGATGCCCTGCCCACATTCGGCGTCGGGACGGCCTATCGCCCCGCCCAATGGCAAGCAGTTTTGCGCCAGCTCATGGGCCATGATCTGATCCGCCCGGATGCCCGCGCCCATGGCGCTCTCAAGATCACGCGCAAAGCCCACCCGCTCCTGAAAGGCGAAACAACGCTCACCCTGCGCAAAGATCTTGTCAGCACAGCGACAAGCGGACCCAAGATCAAGATGCTCGTTTCCGAAGAAGATGCGCCGCTGTTTTCAGCCCTCAAAGCCAAGCGCCGCGCCCTCGCCGAGGCGGCCAATCTTCCCGCCTATATCGTGTTTAACGACAAAACGCTGATCGAGATGGTCAAGGCAAAGCCCCAATCGCTCGACGATTTCGCGCTGATCGCCGGGGTCGGCCAGAAAAAGCTCGAGAAATACGGGCGCGATTTTCTGGCTGTGCTGACCGAAGATGCGCCCACAGCGCCGCCCGCGCGCCGCAAGCTGGCGGGCAAGCCCGCCGGCAGCCTGTTTGACCGGCTCCTTGAGGCCCAAAATGCCCTCCAACGGGGAAGCTGCGGCACAGAAAAGCCGCTCAGCCTGACAAATTCACAGCTCGCAAAGGTTGCACAAATGCGCCCGCAGTCCCTAGATGCACTAGAGCGACTGATCGGCGACAAACGCGCCGAGCGGTTTGGACCGGCCTTTATTGACCTGATACATGGGGGTGTATGACTATGCTTGTTGTTATTTCGCCAGCGAAAAAACTGAACGAAACCGCGCACACGCCGCTGCCCGTCACCGAACCGGCCTTTGCCGCCCGCGCCGAAGCGCTCGCCCAAGAGGCCGCAAAGCTCACAGCCGCTGACCTTGGCAAGCTCATGCACCTCAGCGACAGCCTCGCCAAGCTGAATTATGACCGCTTTCAAAACTGGGACGCGCTCAGCCCCGCGCCCGCCGCGCTCATGTTCAATGGCGATACCTATTCTGGCCTTGAAGCGGCGAGCCTTGAAGATGACGCCATGCAATGGGCCGGCGGTCATCTGCGTATCCTGTCCGGGCTTTATGGCCTGTTGCGGCCGCTGGATGCGATCAAGCCCTATCGCCTCGAAATGGGCACCCGCTTTGCCACCCCAGAGGGCAAGACCCTCTATGACTACTGGGGAAGCGCCATTGCCGAGCGGCTCAACGCCGAAGCAGAGGCCGCAGGCGCGGATATTCTGGTCAACTGTGCCAGTCAGGAATACTTCGGCGCCGTCGATCTCAAAGCCCTCAAGCCCCGCGTCGTCACCCCGATGTTCTTTGAGGACAAGCCCGAAGGCCCCAAGATCGTGAGCTTTTATGCCAAGAAGGCCCGCGGGGCCATGGCGCGGTTTATTGTCGAAAACCGCCTGCAAGACGCCGACGCGCTGACAGCCTTTGACACAGGCGGCTATGCCCACGCGCCCGAGCTGTCTGCGCCGGACAAGCCCGCCTTCCTGCGCGCAGGCTAGGCCGCCGCCTCGTCTGACAGAACAGGCAGCACCTCTTTTGGCTGATAGCCTCCGATCGCGGCGTATATCTCGGCCTTGCGCAAGGGTTTTGTCAAAAACTGGTCCATTCCCGCCGCCATGATCTCTTCCTTGTCGCCGCCCATGGCATGGGCCGTCAGCGCCAGAATGGGCGTGTGCCGGCCTGTCTCCGCCTCCAGCGCCCGGATCGCGCGGGTCGCGTCTTTGCCGTCCATTTCAGGCATGGAAATATCCATAAATATCAAATCAGGCTCAAATGAGTCATACAGCTCGACAGCCTCGCGCCCGTTGTTGGCAAACATCAGCTCCATATCGAGCGCCTTAACCATTTTGCGAAATACCAGTTGATTGGTCTTATTGTCTTCGGCGGCAAGCACGCGCATTTTGCGCCTTGTGCCGTCGATCTCGGTCACATCCGCAGGCACAGAGGCCGTCTCCTCGTCTCGCAGAGGCGCCAGAGCCATCTTCTCGACAAGCGCCCGCGCCAGCAGCGGCTTTTGCAGCTCGTGCACATCCAGCCGGCTGTCGTTCTGCTTTTGATAGCTGCCAAGCTTTGTGCTCAGAAAGATGACACGGCCCCCATAGCCCGACGCCTCAAGTGCGGGCAAAAGATCATACCCCACCATTTCGCTATCAGCCAAAACAACAGAAACATCCGCCCCAAGCGCCTCAAGCGCATCGGGCACAGCCTCGCACCGCAAGACAGACAAGCCCAGCCGCGCCAGTTGTTGCGCGGCCAGCTCGGCCACCGCATCCACCGGCTCAAGCAAAAGCGCGCGGCCCTCCATCGCCTTCCAGGTGCTTGTGTCCGCTTGCGCTTGCGTCGCAAGCTCGACTTTGAAACCGAAGTTTGATCCGACACCCTCTTCGGATTCCACCCAGATCTCGCCCCCCATCATCCCAATCAGCTTCTGGCTGATGGCAAGCCCGAGGCCCGTCCCCTCATAGGCGCGGTTTCGGGCATCATCGACCTGGTTGAACTCGCCAAACACATGAGACAGCTTGTCCGCCGCGATCCCGATGCCCGTATCCTGCACGCTGATGTGCAACCGTGTGGTGCTCACAACAGGATCAAACACCCCGACAACCCGCACAAGAACATAGCCCTTGCTGGTAAACTTGACAGCATTCCCGATCAGATTGGTGAGCACCTGCCGCAAGCGCCCGACATCCCCGACAAACTGGGTCGGCAAAAAGAAATCGTAATCCACAACAATCTCAACGTCCTTGTCCTGCAGCGCAGGCTGGAGCAGCATCACAACCTCGTTGAGCGCGGCCTCCAAATCAAACGGCTCGTGTTGCAGCACCATTTTTTCCGCATCAAGCTTGGAAAAATCCAGCACATCATTGATGATCACCAACAGAGACTCACCCGAGTTCTTGATCGTCTTGGCAAACAACTCCTGCTCTTCGTCCAGCTCGGTTTCCATCAAAAGCTCTGCCATGCCAACAACGCCATTCATCGGGGTGCGGATTTCATGGCTCATATTCGCAAGGAAAGCCGACTTGGCGCGCGCGGCGGTTTCGGCGCTGTCGCGCGCCGATTTCAGCTCGCGCTGGTAGCGCACTGTTTCGGTAATATTGAGCGCAAGGCTCACAACATCGCCGCCATGCCCGCGCTGGTCGATGAGTTTGATATATTCGCCGTTCCAAAGCCGGATGGTCACAGGCGCAGGCTCGGGGCTTTGCCAACGGGCGAGCATATCGGCCCGCCATGCGGCAGGCGCCTGCCCCCCGATATCAACGATCCCCTCTTCGGTCATAAGCTGCAACAACGTGACATAGCTCACCCCCGGCACAACGTCTTCCAGCCCGTCAAACGCCCAAAGATACGCCTTGTTGGCGATGATCATCTGGCTGTCTGCGTTGAAAAAGGCAAAGCCGTCATTGATCGATTCGATCGACAGCCATAGCCTGCGCTCGGCAATTTCGATCTTCTTATGCGCAATCGAAAGATCGCTCTTTACCCTCAGGTTCTCGTCTCGCACCGTCTGGACTTCGGCACGGGTCTCGACAATTTCAGCCGATAGTTTCTTGGCGTATGCGCCGAGTTTCTGGTTGGCCGCAAACAGCTCGGCCTGCTTTTGCTCAAGCAGCCGTTCTGCAGCAAGACGCGCGCGCCTCTCTTGCGTGAGCTTGCCAACCAGGCTCATTGATCCTCCACCATACCAATTCAGGTCATGGCAGACGCTCGCACAAACAGGGTGAAGATTGATTTAATATTGCCAAGAAATCATCCGCCTCAAGCCAAAAGCCCGAGGCGGCACACCCGCTGTCTCGGCGTCTGGATCAGAGCGCCTCGATCGCCAGAGCAATGCCCTGCCCGCCACCGATACACATGGTCACAAGCGCGCGTTTGGCGCCCGTGCGCTCCAGCTCATACAGCGCCTTGAGCGTAATGATGGCCCCCGTCGCCCCCACAGGATGACCCAGCGCAATCGCGCCGCCGTTCGGGTTCACTTTGGCCGCGTCAAGCCCGAGTTCCTTGTTGACCGCAAGCGCCTGTGCGGCAAAGGCTTCATTGCTTTCGATGATGTCAAAATCCGCAATGCTCAGGCCCGTGCGCGCCAGCAGGTTTTGCACCGCAGGCACAGGACCGATCCCCATGACTTCGGGGCGCACACCGGCATGGGCATAGCCCAGCACACGCGCCCGCGGCTTGAGGCCGGCCTTTGCCGCCGCATCCGCCCGCGCCAGCACGAGCGCCGCCGCACCATCATTGATCCCCGAGGCATTGCCCGCTGTCACTGTGCCGTCTTTCTGAAAGACCGTGCGCAGACCCGACAGCGCCTCAAGCGATGTGGCTTTGGGGTGTTCATCCACCTCAAACGCCACCATGTCCCGTTTGACACGGACCTCGACAGGCACGATCTGGCTGGCGAAATACCCCGCCGCAATCGCCTTGGCGGCGCGCGTCTGGCTCTCCAGTGCAAAGCCGTCTTGCGCCTCCCGCGTGATGCCGTGTTCGGCGGCCACATTCTCGGCTGTAACGCCCATATGACCCGTTCCAAAAGGACAGCTCAACGCCCCGAGCATCATATCCAACGTCTTGATATCGCCCATTTTCTGGCCCCACCGTTGGGCAGGCACAATATAGGGCGAGCGGCTCATACACTCCACCCCCCCCGCCACCGCAAAGGCAGCATCCTCCAGCATCAAAGCCTGCACCGCCGAGACAATCGCCTGCGCGCCAGAGCCACAAAGGCGGTTCACATTCATCGCCGGGGTGCTGTCAGGAATGCCCGCGTCCATCGCCGCGATGCGGCTGACATACATATCGCGCGGCTCGGTGTTGATGACATGGCCATAAACGGCATGGCCGATCTGCCCGCCGTCAACCCCGGACCGCTCAAGCGCGGCGCGGGTGACGGTTGCGCCGAGTTCTGCGGGGGTCACACCCGCAAGCGCGCCGCCAAATGTGCCGATGGCCGTGCGTGCGCCGTCCAGAATTACAATATCGCTCATGTTTGTCCCGCTTTCGTGTCTGATCCATGTCTGAAAATTGGCCCGACCATAGGCCGAACCCGCCGCCAAAGAAAAGCACAACACAGCGTCATTTTTCGCGCGCCCCCGTCTCATGCAGCGGCGATCACGGAA
>JAHBAM020000012.1 GCA_018500125.2 Roseobacter sp.
GAGTGGCGGAACGCCCGGTCCCGTTGCCAAGCGCTTGCGCGAGATCTACCTCGATGAGAGCATCAAGAAAGCAATTTGAGGCTGTGTGAGTGGCTTTCGGCTTCGCTTCGCGAAGCCGACCCGCAGGGGGGCCAGCCCCCCTGGTTCATAAGCCATAGGGCTTATGAACCTCCCCCCGGGATATTTCTGGAAAGAGGAAGCCTATGGGAGGCCTGTGGTCGGGCGCTTTTTGTGCGGGCTGTGCTTAGTCTTTGCTTTGGTTCTTGTCGGTTACATTTTCTTTGAACGCGACTTTGAATTCGGCTTGTTTCTCGGCGCTGGCCTCGGTCTGGTAGCGGGCTTTCCAGTCGTCCATCGTCATGCCGTAATAGGCCTCGCGGGCCTCGTCTTTTGACAGGTCGATGCCGCGTGCGTTTGCGGCTTCTTGATACCAGCGGGCGAGGCAGTTGCGACAGAAGCCGGCGAGGTTCATCATATCGATGTTTTGCACATCCGTGCGGTCTTGCATCAGGTGTTTTTGCAGGCTGCGAAAGGCGGCGGCTTCGACTTCCAGTTTGGTTTGATCGTCCATGGGTTCAGACCTCGTTTTCCAGGGTGATGCGCAGGGCGTTTTGCAGGGCCGGGGCAAGGCGCGCGGCCCATTCGGCTTGGTGTTCTTCGGTTTGGATCAGATCGTTGCGAATTTCAACGAGGGTGTTGTGGCGGCCTTGTGCAATGGCGTGTTTGTCGAGTGTGTCGCCGGGCAGGTGCCCTCCATACGGCTCATTGCGGCCGACGCAGAGCGACGGATCTTGCGCCAATTGCGCAAGCAGTGGATCGCTGAGGCGCCTGTCTTCGGCGTGAAGAATGCCCAGATGCCAGGGCCGCTTCGGGCGCCCGGCGAGCTGCGGTGTGAAGCTGTGAACGGCGAGGAGGGCTGCGCCTTTGCGCGCGTCGAGAAGTTCTGCCAGAGCCTCGTGATAGGGCCGGTAGCAGGCCGTCAGGCGGCGCTGTTTTTCGCGGGCATCTGCATGGCGATTGGCGGGAATGATGGTTCCGTCATAGAGTTTCATCAGGAGGGTCGGGTCATTTTCGCCGCGGTTGGGATCGATCACAAGGCGCGAAAAATTGGAACAGATCACAGGCGCATCAAGCAGCGCACCGAGCGCCAGGGAAACGCCTTTTGCACCGACATCATATGCAATGTGGCGGCTCATGTCGCCTGCGGGAAGGTCAAGACTGCCCTTGTTTACAAAGGGTGGAACAAGGTTTGAGGCGTGGTCGCAGGCTATGACCCAGGGGCCGCGCCGTTGGGCTCCTACGATCTCAAAGGGTTTGTAATCCATCTGTTAAAATCCTTTAAAGCGCGCAAACGCCCTGTTGTGCCTGTGTCACAGGCGGGCGATAAACGGACAGTGGCACACCGCCGAAATCTATCAAGAGGCAGACAATATGAGACGGCTCAGAAATGTAAAGATCGTGGCGACGTTGGGGCCTGCTTCGAATGATTACGAGATGATCAAACGCCTGCACGAGGCGGGCGCTGATGTGTTTCGGTTGAATATGTCGCACGGTGGTCATGACGAGATTCGCGAGCGCCACAGAATCATTCGCGAGGTCGAGCGCGAGCTTGAAAGTCCGATTGCCATTTTAGCCGATTTGCAGGGGCCAAAGCTGCGGGTCGGGGTTTTTGCCAATGAGGAAGAAGAGCTTGTTGAGGGGCAGAAGTTCCGCTTTGATCTTGATGAAACGGCCGGCACACAGGCGCGCGTTTGCTTGCCGCATCCTGAAATTTTCAAGGCTCTGGAAGACGGCACGACCCTGCTTGTGAACGATGGCAAGATCCGCCTCAAGGTTGAAAAATGCGGCGCTGATTTCGCGGACTGTATCGTCACGGCGGGGGGCGCTATTTCCAATCGCAAGGGCGTCAATGTGCCTGAAGTGGTGCTGCCTTTGGCGGCTTTGTCGGAGAAAGACCGCGCCGATCTCGAGTTTGTGTGTCAGCTTGGTGTTGACTGGATCGCCCTGTCATTTGTGCAGCGTGCGGCAGATGTGGAAGAGGCAAAGGCGCTGATTGACGGGCGCGCGGCGGTGCTGTCCAAGATTGAAAAGCCCACGGCTGTGAGCAGCTTTGAGGATATTCTCGCGGTCTCTGACGGGATCATGGTTGCACGCGGTGACTTGGGCGTCGAGCTGCCTGTGCAGAATGTTCCGCCGATCCAGAAGCGGCTTGTGCGGCGCTGTCGGGCGGCGGCCAAACCTGTGATTGTGGCCACGCAAATGCTTGAAAGCATGATTGAAAGCCCGATGCCGACGCGCGCGGAAGTGAGTGATGTGGCGACGGCGATTTATGAAGGAGCTGATGCCATCATGCTCTCGGCTGAGTCTGCGGCGGGGCAATATCCGGTGGAGGCTGTGAGCACGATGAACAACGTGGCGATCGAGGTCGAGTCAGACCCGACCTATCGCGAGATTATCGAAGCCTCGCGCGTGGCCAAACGCGAAAGCGTGGCGGACGGGATTGTTGCGGCGGCGCGCGAAATTGCGGAAACCACGGACATCAAAGCGATTTGTTGCTTTACGCAATCCGGCACCACCGCCCTTTTGACGGCGCGGGAGCGGCCACGTGTTCCGATCATTGCGCTGACGAGCCTGCGGGGCACGGCGCGGCGGCTGGCGCTGAGCTGGGGCACAAACTGTATTATGACAGGCGAGCTTGAGCGCTTTAAACAGGCTGTTGTGAATGCCGCGCGCGCCGCACAGAGCGCAGGGTATGCAACGGCCAGTGACCAGATTGTTGTGACGGCGGGTGTTCCTTTCAATGTTCCGGGCACAACAAATATTTTGCGTGTGGCGCCTTGTGATCAAAGTTTGATTTTCGCCTCTGACCCAGAGTAAACTCTAAAAAGTTAACGAGTTTGAAAAGGGTGCGTGCGATGGACTATGATCTTTATCTTGTCATCGGATTGGTGATTGCGGTCTTCGCTGTGCCGGCGGTTGTCTCGGCTTTGGCGGACAATCGCACGCCACGGGCGGCGGCGGTTGTTCTGATGATCAGTGGCGGCCTTGTGGCCTGGGCTGCGGCGTCAAAGCCCACGGGGTATACGCTTGATCAGATCCCTGATGTGATCATCTCTGTGGTGGCCCGATATTTGGGCTGATTAGGCCTTGCAAAGATACAAGACCCGTCCTAAAAGCGGCCTTCGTCTGCGGGACCGGCCAGAAGTGGCATGCCGAGTCGCGCATTATAGACCGACCCAAACTAAGGAGACGGAAATGCCCAAGATGAAGACCAAGTCGAGCTGCAAAAAGCGGTTCAAAATGACGGCAAGTGGCAAGGTCAAAGCGGCCCAGGCTGGTAAACAGCACGGCATGATCAAGCGCACAAACAAATTCATTCGCGATGCTCGCGGCACGACAACCCTATCTGCACCTGATGCCAAAATCATCAAGTCCATGATGCCATACGCACGCTAAGGAGGGTTAGATATGTCGAGAGTAAAAGGCGGAACAACCACGCACGCACGTCACAAGAAAGTTATCAAGGCAGCCAAAGGGTATTATGGCCGTCGTAAAAATACTTTTAAGGTCGCGCGCCAGGCGGTGGACAAAGCGAATCAATATGCAACCCGTGACCGCAAGAATCGCAAGCGCAATTTCCGCGCTCTGTGGATCCAGCGGATCAACGCGGCTGTGCGCTCTTATGATGAGACGCTGACATATTCGCGCTTTATCAATGGCTTGACGCTTGCCGGTATCGAAGTGGACCGTAAAGTCCTCGCCGATCTGGCTGTCCATGAGCCTGAAGCTTTTGGTGCGATTGTCGCACAGGCGCAAGGCGCATTGGCCGCTTAAGCCAGCCGAACAGCTAAAGAAAAGACGCCGTAAACCGAGAGGTTTGCGGCGTTTCTTATTTTCAGATTAAGGCAGCGATCCGCTTGGTTAACGCGGTGGCGTCTGCTGAGTCTGGGGGGGTGATATGCGTGCACAACCCGTGCACCATGCGTGCACCGCCCATCACAAAAAGGGTTAACCGAAATTAACTTAATGCAGCGTGCGGTGAGGCATGGCCGGGGTCTTGTTAGAGTGTGCTTGAGCAGTGCCCCCCGACATTTGGCTTGTTGATGTGATGCGGGTTTTGAATGAGCACCCATGACACGGCATAGCCCGGCGCTTGGGTGCGCGAGTAGGAGCAGCCGTCGGGCGTTGTATACCACTGACCCTGATAGGTCGTGGACGGGCGTGTTTGGGCTTCTGCGAAGCTCGCTGTTGTCGCCACAGCGAGTGTGGCGGCGGCGATCATTTTTGTTACGTTGGTCATGCCTGGTACCTCCAGTGTGTAAGTGAGAGCCTTTACCTAGGGGAAGATATTGGCCAATTTTGGGCGCAAACGGGGCGGGATTTGGCTATTTGGCGTCTGGCCTGCGCGCTTGCGAAATTATGCGGGGCGGGATAGGTCAGGTCCGACGCCAGATAGGTATGAGACATGGACGATCTAAGAGACAAATACATCGCGGCCATTGCGGCTGCGTCTGATGAAGCCACGCTTGAGGAATTGCGCCTGCAAGCGGTTGGCAAGAAGGGCGAAGTGAGCCTTCAGATGCGCGAGCTGGGCAAGATGAGCGCCGAGGAGCGGCAGGTGGCCGGGCCGAAGCTCAACGCGTTGAAAGACGAGATTAATTCGGCGCTCGCAGCCAAGAAGGCAGGGCTTGAAGATGCGGCGCTGGATGAGCGGCTGCGCAGTGAGTGGCTTGATGTGACGCTGCCGAGCCGGCTGCGTGGACAGGGGAGCATTCACCCGATCAGCCAAGTGACAGAAGAGGTCACAGCGATTTTTGCCGATATGGGCTTTGCTGTCGCGGAGGGGCCGCGGATTGATACGGATTGGTATAATTTTGATGCGTTGAATATCCCCGGTCATCACCCTGCGCGCGCCGAGATGGACACGTTTTATATGCATCGCGCGGAGGGCGACGCGCGGCCTCCGCACGTTTTGCGCACCCATACCAGCCCGGTCCAGATCCGAAGCATGGAAAAGCAGGGCGCGCCCATACGTGTGATCTGCCCCGGCGGTGTGTACCGCGCGGATTATGACCAGACGCATACGCCGATGTTCCATCAGGTCGAGGGGTTGGCGATTGACAAAGATATCTCCATGGCCAACCTCAAGTGGGTTTTGGAAGAGTTTGTGAAAGCGTTTTTCGAGGTGGACGATGTGGAGCTGCGCTTCCGTGCCAGCCATTTCCCGTTTACCGAGCCATCGGCGGAAGTTGACATTCGCTGCTCTTGGGAGGGCGGCACTTTGAAAGTGGGCGAGGGCGATGA
>JAHBAM020000225.1 GCA_018500125.2 Roseobacter sp.
GTTTCGTTTTGGTCGGCCATTGCGCTCTTTTTCTTATATGAAAGCGATTTTGAGGATTTCGTAACTCTTCTCTCCGCCCGGCGTGCGAACTTCGACACTATCGCCCTCTTCCTTGCCGATCAGGGCGCGCGCGATGGGCGAGCTCATATTCAAAAGACCTTTTTCGATATTGGCTTCGTGCTGGCCAACGATCTGCCATGTTTTTTCCTCGTCTGTGTCCTCGTCCACAACAGTCACAGTTGCGCCGAATTTGACGGTGCCGGACAGTTTGGTCGGGTCGATCACTTCGGCGAGGCTGAGCACAGCTTCAAGCTCTTGGATGCGGCCCTCGATAAAGCCCTGTTTCTCGCGGGCCGAGTGGTATTCGGCGTTTTCTTTCAAATCGCCCAGCTCGCGCGCTTCGGCGATGGCTTTGATCACCGAGGGGCGCTCGACAGATTTGAGATTTTTCAGCTCGGCTTCGAGCGCGGCGTGGCCGCCACGTGTCATCGGGAATTTTTCCATTGCACTGCCTTCTTGGTCTTTGTGGCGCGCCAGCCGCACGCTTTGATCTTGGTTACGTCACTTTGTCCCAGAGAGGGGCTGTCTTGCAATAGAGTAAAGGGCATTTCGCATCAATGGGCAGAATTCGGGAGAGTGAATCCCTGCTATCACGCGCTGCGCGCCTCCACATGAGGCAATAGCCCCCCTCATTGTCAGTCTGATTTACGCGCTTGTCAGGCTTTGCTGTTGCCTCTGATGGCCAGAGGGTTCCCTTATTTGTGCGTGAGGGTGCCGCCGAATCTGCAGCGGGGAGCAAACCGACGCGATCTATGCGCCTTGGTCTGCTACGGTTGTCGGCTATGCCCGCAGGTTTCGGCTGGCCCGCGTTGGCACGCCTAATTTTATGGTCGGTCTTGTGCTCTGCGCCGGGCGCATCGCTTGGAAGGCCTGTCGTCACAGAATCCACGGTTTACCGCCGCGTCATGTCGAGAAACTTGCGGCAAATGTAAGCATTTGGCGAAGGTATGATTGACGCCCTTGTGTTTCGCCATGTAATCCTTCGTGAAATTTTGTTACCCAAACGCGCAAAAGGGAAAAGATAATGTCCGAAGTTGTCCGCGAGACTATGGAATACGATGTGGTGATTGTCGGAGCGGGGCCGGCTGGCCTGTCAGCAGCGATCCGCCTCAAGCAGTTGGATGCTGACTTGCAGGTTGTGGTTCTGGAAAAAGGCTCGGAAGTGGGCGCACACATTCTTTCTGGTGCGGTGCTTGATCCTTGCGGGCTTGATGCGCTTATCCCTGACTGGAAAGAAAAGGGCGCGCCGCTCAATGTGCCTGTGAAAGAAGACAACTTTTATATGCTTGGCGAAGCGGGCGAAATCCGCATTCCCAACTTCCCGATGCCCCCTCTGATGAACAACCATGGCAATTACATTGTCTCCATGGGCAATGTGACGCGCTGGATGGCTGAGCAGGCCGAGGCGCTGGGCGTCGAGATTTTCCCGGGCATGGCGTGCTCTGAGCTTGTCTATGAGGGCGAGCGCCTGAAAGGTGTTGTGGCTGGTGTCTTCGGGCTTGAGGCCGATGGCAGCATCGGAGAAAACACCGAACCTGGCATGGAGCTTCATGGCAAATATGTCTTCCTGTCGGAAGGTGTGCGCGGGAGCCTCGCGAAAGAGGTGATTGAAAAATACAATCTGGCCGAGGGTCACGAGCCGCAAAAATTCGGGCTTGGGATGAAAGAGATCTGGGAGATCGACCCCGAAAAGCACAAAGAAGGCTCTGTTACCCACACGATGGGTTGGCCGCTCAACGGAAACGCAGGTGGCGGCTCCTTCATTTATCACCTTGAGAACAATCAGGTTTATGTCGGGTTTGTGGTTCACTTGAACTATAAGAACCCGCATCTCTACCCCTATATGGAGTTCCAGCGCTTCAAGCATCATCCTATGGTGGCCGAGCTGCTGAAAGGCGGCAAGCGTGTGGCTTACGGTGCGCGGGCGATTTCTGAGGGCGGCTATCAGTCGATGCCCAAGATGGTTGCGCCGGGTGTGGCGCTCTTGGGCTGCTCTGTCGGGATGGTCAACGTGCCGCGGATCAAAGGCAACCACAATGCGATGCTTTCGGGCATGGCGGCCGCAGAAGCGGCGCATGAGGCGATCAAGGCGGGCCGCGCGGGTGATGAGCTAACAGCTTACGAAACCGAAGTGCGCAGCGGCGCGATCGGGAAAGACCTCAAAAAAGTGCGCAATGTGAAGCCGATGTGGTCCAAGTGGGGCCTGCTGCCGTCGCTTGTGCTCGGCGGGCTGGATATGTGGACCAATACGCTTGGCTTCTCGATGTTTGGCACGCTCAAGCACGGCAAGAATGACGCGGAGAGCACAGAGCTGGCAACGGCGCACAAAGAAATCAGCTATCCCAAACCAGACGGGACCCTGAGCTTTGACCGCCTCACCAATGTCAGCTTCTCGATGACAAACCACGAAGAAAGCCAGCCTGCGCACCTGCACCTGAAGGACGCATCTGTGCCGGTCTCGGTCAATCTTCCGAAATACGCCGAACCAGCGCAGCGCTATTGCCCAGCGGGTGTTTATGAGATCGTCGAGAAAGAGGGCGAGCAGCAGTTTGTCATCAACTTCCAGAACTGCGTGCACTGCAAGACCTGCGATATCAAAGACCCGAGCCAGAACATCAACTGGACCACGCCGCAGGGCGGGGACGGGCCGAACTATCCGAATATGTGATGAGACGGGCGGGGGTTTCCCCGCCCTTTTCAATTGAACGGTTCTTTGTTGCAGACGGGCCTGCCTTCACCTTGCTTTTATGGTGCTCATGTTTAGGTTGGTTTGGCAGATATTGGGTGAAAGGTCCGTGAGGATGATACAACACTGGAAACGGCTCCTTTTGGCCATGGCGCTGAGCGGGTCAGTGAGCCTGCCTGTGCCTGCTTTGGCGGATAGTTTTTCGGGCGCATATCTCGCGGCACGGCAGGCGCAGTATAACAATGATTACGCGACAGCTGCGCGTTATTTCACAATCGCGCTCACGCGTGACCCTAGCAATCTTGAGCTTATGGATGAGCTGATCCTTGCGCAGGTGGCACAGGGAGATCTGGCGCGTGCGGGTATTGTCGCACGCAAGCTTGAGGCAGATGGCCACAAGAGCCAGATCGGGCAGATGGCCCTTGCCGCGCTTGAGGGTGCGGACGGCGAGTATGACGCCCTCATCAAACGAGCCGATGAGGGGCGCTTGATGGGTGACCTTGTCGACGGGCTTCTGAAGGCCTGGGCACTTGTCGGCAAAGGCGATATGACATCGGCTTTGGCCGAATTTGGCAAAGTCGCAGAGAGCAACGGGACGCGGGCCTTTGGGCTATATCACAAGGCGCTGGCGCTGGCCTATGTGGGGGACCTTGAAGGTGCGGACGCCTTGTTTGCCTCTGCGCAACCCGGAACCATCATGCAAACACGGCGTGGTGTTCTGGCCCATGTTCAAATTCTGAGCCAGCTTGGGCGCGCCAAGGATGCTGCCGAAATGCTTCGGGCGCGTTTTGGCGAGACGCAAGACCCCGAGATTGTTCAGATGCGTGCGCGGTTGGAGGCGAAAGAAACCCTTCGGTTTGATTTGATCACATCGCCGCAAGACGGGTTGGCTGAAGTCAATTTTACCATTGCGGGGGCGCTTGCGGCCGAGCCGCGTGGCACGGATACGCTTTTGTTTGCACGGGTGGCACAACATTTGCGCCCGGATATGGTCGATGCGAGCTTGCTCTTGGCGCAGCTGCTTGAAGATCAGGGGCAGCTTGAGGCTGCTGTGGCCGCTTACCGTTCTGTCCCAAGTGATCATCCCGCCTTCCATGTGGCCGAGATGGGGCGGGCCGAAGCCCTGCGCGCGGCGAACAAGATGGACGCGGCATTGGAAGTCATGGAAAAACTCTCGATCAGCCATGCAACTCTGCCTGTCGTGCACAGCGCCATGGGCGATCTGTTGCGCGGTGCTAACCGCTTTGAAGAGGCTGAAAAAGCCTATGACCGCTCGCTGGCCCTTTGGGAGGGGCGGGAAAACACCGATTGGCGCACGCTCTACACCCGCGGAATTGTGCATGAGCGGCTCGACAATTGGGAGGAGGCCGAGGCCGATTTCCGTGCGGCCTTGGCGATCAGCCCGGGGGAGCCGAATATCTTGAACTATCTCGGCTATTCGCTTGTTGAGCAACGCAGAAAGCTCGATGAAGCGCTTGAGATGATTGAGCAGGCTGTCGCGGCACGGCCCCAGAGCGGCTATATTATTGACAGTCTGGGCTGGGCGCTCTTCCGTCTTGGGCGCTATGACGAGGCTGTGCCGCATATGGAGCGGGCCGCCGAGCTGATGTCGATTGATCCTGTGGTGAACGACCATCTGGGGGATGTCTACTGGGCCGTCGGGCGCAAGCTTGAAGCCGAGTTTCAGTGGAAGCGGGCGTTGTCTTTTATTGAATATGGCGAGGTCAGCGAGGATGCTGATCCGGAGCGCATCCGCCGCAAGCTCGAGGTTGGGCTGGACCGTGTTTTGGACGAGGAAGGCGCAAAGCCGCTTGAACTTGTGAATGATGACAGTTGACCGGGCCGAGGCCTTCGCGCCCGCCAAAGTAAACCTTGCTTTGCACGTCACAGGCCAGCGGGAAGACGGATATCATCTGCTCGACAGTTTGGTGATGTTTGCCAATCTGGGAGACCGGATAAGCGCCTGCTTGGCAGATGTGCCCGGCTTGAGCGTGACTGGGCCGCTGGCAGAAGCTGTGCCGACGGGGCCTGAAAACCTTGTTCTGAAGGCGGCGGCCTGGGCGGGGCAAAGCGCCGCCTTTGAGCTTGAGAAAAACCTTCCTGCTGCGGCAGGGATTGGTGGCGGTTCTTCTGACGCGGCTGCGGCTCTGCGGGCCCTTGAGGCGCTCACCGGGCAGGCCGTGGACACAACACGGCTGGCAGAGCTTGGCGCTGATGTGCCGGTTTGTTATTTTGCTCGTGCGTGTCGCATGACCGGCGTGGGCGAGCAGATCAAGCGCGTGGCCCTTCCGCCTGTGGCCGCGGTCTTGGCCAATCCGCGCGTGGAAGTCTCAACACCCCGTGTTTTTGACAGGCTTGCCTCAAAAGAGAACGCGCCCATGCCCGAATTACCCCCGTTAGTGACCGCCTCGGAGTTGATAACTTTTTTACAGGAAGAGACCCGTAACGATCTGGAGCCGCCCGCGCGTGCGCTTGCGTCTGTTATTGGCGAGGTGCTCGATAGGTTGTGGGCGCTCAAAGGCGCAAGGCTGGCGCGGATGTCTGGCTCAGGGGCCACGTGTTTTGCGCTGTTTGATGCGATTGTTGCGGCAGAAGAGGCCGCCGCAGAGCTGTCTGCGCAGCGTCCTGACTGGTGGGTGAGCGCCGTTTGGCTCAGTTGAGCAAATTCGGCGGCAGAGCTTGCAACCCTTTCTTTACACGCTACGTTTAAGGTGTAGAGAGGATTCGGATCATGCCAAAGCTCATCAAGCTCTATATCGTCAATGTCGCCATCGGGTTTGCGCTCGCGGGGGTTTTTGTCGGGATGCTGCTCTGGTTTAACATCGCGAATCTTTGGCATTTGGTCAGCACCTCTGACAAGGGCCTGTTGGCTGTGGTTGTCTTGTGGGTTTCCAACGGGGTGATCTTTGCCGGCGTGCAGTTTGGTATCGCAGTCATGCGGATGAAGGATGATGACGACGACGAGCCGCGCGGCGGCAATCGCGCGCCGAGTCATGTGCATCTGGCGGAGCCTGTGCTTGTGCGTGCCCATGCCAAGAAGCCGCAACAGCAAACACGCCGCTACTAAGCTATTCTTCCTGATCACATCGAAGAAAAGGGTGACGGAACCACCGCAACCGTTGGGTTATCTCATTCCCGAGGACCTGTATGTACAGGTGGGCGTCAGGTAACATGGCCAGGGCCATGACAGAGCCAACTCCCTCGGAATGCTTAAGGCCACCGGAATGCAACCGTAAAACGAGA
>JAHBAM020000095.1 GCA_018500125.2 Roseobacter sp.
GGCGTGGCGCGATTACGGGGGTTGGGCATGAGGCGCGGCAAGCGGGCGATGGATATTGTGGGGGCTGTGGCGCGGGTTGAACTGGAGCTTGGGGCGCTGGGCCGGATTGTGACGCCGCCGCAGGCCCGTGCGGCGGATATGGTTCGGGCGTGGCGCGATTACGGGGGTTGGGCATGAGGCGCGGCAAGCGGGCGATGGATATTGCGCTGGCGCTGGGGCTTGTGCTGCTGCTGTGGCCGCTTGGGCTTGTGTTGGCTGTCATGATCAAGCTCGCGGACGGGGGCGATATTTTTTATGTGGCCGAGCGGATGCGGGCTGTGGACCGGCCTTTTTTGCTCTGGAAGTTTCGCACCATGCGCGCGGTGCCGGTGGATGCGGGCGTGTCGGGCGGGGATAAGGCCGCGCGGGTGACGGCTTTGGGGCGGTTTTTGCGACGCAGCCGGCTTGACGAGTTGCCGCAGCTCTTCAACATCCTGCGTGGCGATATGAGCTTTGTCGGCCCGCGCCCGCCGCTGCGGCGCTATGTCGAGATGCACCCTGCGCTTTATGGCGAGGTTTTAAAAAGCCGGCCGGGTGTCACGGGGCTGGCGACTCTGGCGTTTCACCGCCGCGAGGAGGCCTTGCTGGCGGGCTGTGGCACGGCCGAGGAGACCGAGGCGGTCTATGTGCGCCGCTGTGTGCCCGTCAAGGCGCGGCTTGATTTGATTTATGCGCGCGAGCAAGGGCTTTGTTATGATGTGCAGCTGATGCTGGCGACGGTGGTCCGGCGGGTGCCGCTCAGAGGGCGTCGAGGCCGTTTTTGAGAGCGGTGAAGCTTCCGGCGCTGTCCATATGGGCGCGCAGACGGGCGTTGTAGCCGCCCTCTGTGGCCAGTGAGGCCAGCAGGGGAGCGAGCGGACTGGCCTCGAGATTGGAGGCGATCAGACGGCGCAGGAAATCTTGCGCTTTGGAGGCGTCGGCGCCATTGGCGGCGGCCCAATCGGAGGCTGTCAGCAGCAGCTCAACCACAGGAGACAGCACCGCCTGCGCCGAGAGCAGGGCGCGGAACTCGGCCTCTGAGGACATGGCGAAAACGTCATGGCCGACGAATATTTCGCGGACGAGGCCCGACTCTGGAAAGGCGATCAGCGGCGAGCGGGTCTGGGCTATGGCGGGGAACGGCAGCACGAGGCTTTCGGCGGTTGCCGGGCCGATCAGTGCCTGCACCTCGGCCAGTGGCAGATCGGCGATGAAGGAGATCACCCGCTGGCCGGCGCGAAAGGACAGCTCGGGGAGCAGCCCTCGGGCGGTGTCGGGCATCAGGCCGAGGAAGAGCACATCGGCGGCGGCGGTGACGCCGGCGTTGGAGGCGACGGTGACATTCGGATAGGTGGTGGCCAGCGTGGCAGAGTGGCGGGCGGAGCGCTCGGAGACAAGGATCGGCTGGCCGAGGGGCGCGAGGGCGTGGACCACAGCGGTTGCGATTGTGCCTGTGCCGAGAAACCCGAGGGTCATAGGGCGCTCCTTCCGGGGGGTTGCGCTGTGGCTGCGCCAAAGCGCGGCGGGGCGAGAGGGCTTTGCCCTCTCGCGCTCTCCCAGGATATTTCTAGAAAGAAAAAGGGGGGGTCATCTTTTGCGGTCGCGACGGGAGGACATTGGCTGGAAGGCGACGCCGACATGGGCCTCGCAATAGGGTTTGCCAGATTGGGTGGGCAGGCCGCAGAACCAGAAATCATCGGTGGCGGGATCTCCGACGGGCCATTTGCAAGTGCGTTCTGTCAGCTCCATCAGGGTCAGCTTTTTGGCTTTTTTCTCGACCGCGTTGACCTTGGCGAGCGCTTCGGCGCTGATTTCATTGTGGGAGGGCTGGGGCGGAAGCGGCTGGCCTGCCGGGATGATGGCGCGGCGGGCGGGGCTTTTGGGGATCGGTTTGGCTTCGGTTTCCGGTTCGGCCTCAAGGGGGGCTGTGGCCTCGCGCTCGGGCGTGGCTGTGGCGGCGGCCTCGGCGGCTTTCGGCTTTTTGGGGGGAGCGGCCTTGGGCTTTGAGGGCTTTTTGGGCGCGGTTGTGGTTGTGGCTGTCGCGGCTTTGGCGTCGGGCTTGGCCGCCGCGGTTGTGGTGCGGTTGGACAGGCCGAGGCGGTGCACCTTGCCGATCACCGCGTTGCGGGTCACGCCACCAAGCTCTTTGGCGATCTGGCTGGCCGACTGGCCTTCGCCCCACATTTTTTTCAATACTTCTACGCGTTCGTCTGTCCAGGACATCCGGTTTCCTTGAGGTTGGGGGGCGCGCACACGGGGCGGGCCAGAACTTGGGTCAGCGCCCTATTCTAAGCATCACGGGCGCAGATACAAGGTGCAGAATCACTCTGGCGGTGAGGCGGCTGTCTGGAGATGGCTTTCGCGCCACGCCAGCAGCCCCGCACCCGAGAGCAACGTGGCTGCGCCAAGCATTGTGATAGCATCAGGCCAGGCGCCGAACAGGGCGGCATCATAGGCGGCGGCGAAGATCAGCGTGGTGAAGGCGAAGGGGGCGATATAGCTGGCTTCGGCGCGGGCCATGGCGCTCACGAAGAAGAACTGGGCCAGCGCCATCGCGCCGCCGACGCCGGCGAGGAGGGGCCATTGGGCGGGGGTGGGCATCTGCCAGACCGGGAGCACGGCGAGGCTGGCGATACAGAGGCCCATGGTATTGTTGACAAGCAGGATCTGAAGCGGCGGCTCACGGCCCGAGAGGCGTTTGATCAGGATCACTTCGAGGCCCATGAAGAGCGCCGCGCCGAGCGCGAAGAGTGCTCCGGCTTCAAAGCTGGCCGCAGAGGGGCGCAGAAGGATCAGCGCGCCGAGAAAGGCAATGGCGGCGGCGCTCCAGCGCAGAGGGCCGACCCGCTCGCCCAGAAGCGGAATGGCGAAGACCATGGCGAAGACCGGGTTGAGAAAGCTGATCGCTGTGGCGTCGGCCATGGGAATGAAGGCGACGGCTGTGAACATCAGCGTCACACCGCTCCAGCCGAGCAGGGAGCGGGCGGCATGGAGCCGCAGGTCGGGCTGCGAAAGGGGCGCGCGGCGGGCCAGAACCACTGTGCCGATCAGGGCAAGCGCGAAGAGAAAGCGGCCATGGCTGATCTGTAGGGGGTGCAGCGGCGGGCCAAAGCGCGGATCGGACGCGAGCTTGGCCATCAGCGGGGAGCTGGCGGTAAAGGCTGTCGCTGTGAGCATGAGCGCAACGGCGCGGCGTTTGTCGGGGCGGGCCGGGGCCGTCATGGGGCAAGCGATAGCCCCGAGGCGCCCAGGGGCAAGCGGCTTCTGCCTCCCTTGCGGCCGGGGGCGCGGGAAA
>JAHBAM020000072.1 GCA_018500125.2 Roseobacter sp.
AGATGTGTATAAGAGACAGAGAAAAAGGGTGGGCGGGTTAGATGCGGAAAATCGGCTGCAGGAGTTTTGGCAGGAAGGCGGTGAACCTGAGCGCGGCATCTGTGGCGGCCAGGCAGATGCAGGCCTCGCCTTTGGCGGCAACAGGTTTGTGCTCGATGAGGTCGTCTGCGACCTCGACATCTCCGACGCCAAAGCGCCCGCCCTCATCGCTGAAGGCGCCTTGCAGGACCAGTGTCAGCTCGAGGCCGCCGTGGGAGTGGTCGGGCATATCAAGGCCCGGAGGAATATAGAGCAGGCGCACCGAGCCTGTTTTGCCATGGCTCAGGATCGATTGGCGCACGCCACGGCCCAGGGGCTTCCATTTGGGCGGGCGGCCTTTGAGCGCCTGCATGACGGGGGCGGGAAAGATACTCGAGCGTTCATAGACCGGGGTGTCTTCGACTGCGTCATCGAGCCGGGCCATCACGCTGTCGCGCAAGCTGTCTGACAGATCGGCGCTGGCGTGGGTTTCGATCACTGCGCCGCCGGCCATTTCATGAGCGGCCAGCCGGGCGCGGCAGTCATCGCAGAGCGAGATATGGGTCGCGACGACAAGCGCGAACGGCGCGGCCATGCGCCCGCTGGCATAGTCCAGCATCAGGGCATCGGGGATATGATGGGTGATGGTCATGACTTGCGTATTCCGTCCAGTTCGTGGCGCAGTTTTTCAAGGCCGAGCCTGATGCGCGATTTGATGGTCCCCAGGGGCAGGCCTGTTTCGGCTTCTATGTCTGTGTGTGACAGCTCTCCGAGATAGGCTTTTTCAACCATCTCGCGCTGTGCCGGTTTGAGCTTGGCCAGCGCTTGTTTGAGGGCGCTCACTTCCTGATCGAGCGCCAGCGTATCGGCGGCGCTTTCTTCGGTTGCTTCGCTTTCCGCCTTGAGGGCTTCGGGCATCGGGCGGTTTTCCTTGCGCAGGATGTCGATCTGGCGGTTGCGCGCGATCTGGTAGAGCCAGCTCGACACCTGGGCGCGGGTCGGGTCAAACAGATGCGCCTTGCGCCAGAGCGTGAGCATGACATCTTGCACCATGTCTTCGGCCTGCCCCGAGCTTAGCCCCGAGCGCATCGCAACCCCTTTGAGCCGCGGGCCGAAGTGATCAAACAGCTTTCCGAAGGCGCGTTTGTCGCGATTGTCGCGCACAGCCAGCATAAGGCGGGTCTCTTCAGAGTAGGGGTTCAACTTTGGTTTGCCTTGAAAAGAATGAATAACCTGTTTGGCCGTCACCCTAGCGATCACGGGGGCAGGTGCAACATCTGGTTCTGTGTCAAAGCTCAACATAGGGCTTTTACGCGGCGGGCGCGCTGCCAGATCACAATCAGATCCTGTTTTGAAAGGGAAAGTGATCTGCTGCCCGGCGCGGGGCGTAAACTGCTCACATTCAAGCGGAGTTTCCATGTCATTTGATGCCCCCCCTCTCAAGCGCCAGCGCATCGCCATCGTGGGCGGTGGTATTTCTGGCATGAGCGCGGCTTACAAGCTGTCGCCCCAGCATGATGTCACGCTCTATGAGGCGGCGCCGCGTCTGGGCGGCCATGCGCGCACCAAACTGGCCGGTCTCAACGGCGATCAGCCTGTTGATACGGGGTTTATTGTGTTCAACTATGTGAATTATCCACATCTCACGCGGATGTTTCACGATCTGGATGTTCCGGTTGAAAAGTCAAACATGAGCTTTGGCGCAACGATTGACGGGGGCCGTGTGGAATATGGGCTGCAAAGCCTGAAGAATGTCTTTGGCCAACGGCGCAACGCGCTGCGGCCGGGCTATCTGCGGATGATCCGTGATATCCTGCGGTTCAATGCCCGCGCCGAGGCCACGGCCACATCCGATGATATGACCATCGGCGAGCTGGTCCGCGAGCTGGGCCTCGGATCATGGTTTGAGCGCTACTATCTGATGCCGATTTGTGGCGCGATCTGGTCAAGCCCGACGCAGGATATCCGCGCCTTTCCGGCAAAATCGCTTGTGCGGTTTTTCTCCAATCACGCGCTGCTGACGGCCACGCAGCCCCACCAGTGGTATACGGTTTCGGGCGGCTCTATCGAATATGTGAGACGTCTGGAGCGCCATCTGCGCGCGACGGGGGTGTCGCTGCGCACCGGCGCGCCGATCACTGCGGTCAAGCGCGAGGCGGGCCGTGTCATGATCAAGTCGGCCCATGGTTCGCAAGAGTATGATCAGCTTATCATGGCCTGCCATTCGGATGAGGCGCTTGCGCTTCTGGCCGATCCGAGCGCCGAGGAGACGCGGCTTCTTTCGGCTGTCGGCTATCAGGACAACGAGATGATCCTGCACCGCGACACGGCCCAGATGCCCAAGCGCCGCGCCTGCTGGTCAAGCTGGGTTTATAAGGCGGATGGCAAGGTCGAGGCGCCGTCTATCGGGGTTACATACTGGATGAACCGGTTGCAGAATATCCCCGAGACAGACCCGCTTTTTGTCTCGCTCAACCCCTATACGCCTGTGCGCGACTCGCTGATTTACGATCAGAAAAGCTTTCGCCACCCTGTCTTTGACGGCCCCGCTTTGAAGGCGCAGCAAGAGATCAAGGCGCTGCAGGGCACGCGCAACACCTGGTTTGCCGGCGCATGGCTGCGCAACGGCTTTCACGAAGACGGCTTTGCCAGCGCGGTGCGTGTCGCGCGCGAGATCGAACGGGTGAGCGTATGATCACAGGTCCCGAACATATCGCCGGAACCACGACCCACGCGCGCCGCGGCGCCGTGAGCAATGCGTTCCGCTACAGGGTCGATTATGTGCTGATCGACCCCGAAGCGCCCTCAAAGCTGGCGCTGTTCTCGCGCAATGCGTTCAACCTCGCGTCTGTCCATGACAAAAACCACGGCGGCCCGCCCAAGGCGGGCAGGGGGCTGGCCTGGGCGAAAGAAGTTTTTTCGGCGGCGGGGCTGACATCGGGCCGGATCTATCTGCTGACCCAGCCGAGCTATCTGGGCTATGTGTTCAACCCTGTGAGTTTCTGGCTGGCCTATCAGGGCGTCGATCTGGTGGCTGTGATTGCCGAAGTGAGCAACACAATGGGCGACCGTCACAGCTATCTGTGCAAGCGCGAGGGCTTTGCCCCGATCCACCCCGACGACAGGATCATGGCGCAAAAGATATTCCATGTCTCGCCGTTTCAGCAGGTCAGTGGCGACTACCAGTTCACCTTTGACATCACAGCCGAGCGTGTCGCGATCCGGATTGCGCATGAAAACGGCGAAGAGGGGCTGATCGCAACGCTGTTTGGGCCGCGCGCACCGCTGACCAATGGCCGTGTTCTGGGCGCTGCGCTGGCCCGTCCGTTTGGTCCGCTGCGCGCGCTGGCGCTGATTCACTGGCAGGCAGTCAAACTTTATTTCAAGGGCGCGCCGTTCCGTCGCCGGCCTTTGCCACCCGAAGAAGAGGTAAGCTGATGGGCTATATCACACGCCGCGTTGCGCATGACTTTCTGGAGACTTGCTCCCAGATCGAAGATGGCGCGCTTGAAATCGTGACGCCCGAGGGCCACCGCCACAGCTTTGGCCCCGGTGACGCCGGAGAGGCCGCCGAAATGGTTATTCACGACTGGTCGGCCATCACAGCGATCGCGGCGCGCGGCGATGTCGGCCTTGGCGAAACCTATGTGGCGGGGCTTTGGACCACGCCCTCGATCGAGGCGCTGGGCCGCGTGGCGATTTCCAATCTGGCCGCGCTCGAGCCGTTTGCCTACCCGAACCGCTGGAACACCTTCAAGTTCCGCATGGTGGACCGCCTGTTGCGGGCCAATTCCGTCAAAGGGGCGGCGCGCAACATCCGCTCGCATTACGACACAGGCAACGAGTTCTACCAGCTCTGGCTTGACGAGGGCATGAGCTATTCCTCGGCGCTGTTTGCGCCGGGCGATACAGACCTGATGCGCGCCCAGAACCGCAAGCTCGACCGCGTGCTCTCGCGGCTTGGCGGGGGCGAGCGCGTGCTTGAGGTGGGCTGTGGCTGGGGCAGCTTTGCCGAGCGCGCCGCCGATCAGGGCCGCGATGTCACAGGCATAACCATCTCCAAGGCGCAAAAGGGCTATGCCGACGCGCGCCTCGATGGCCGCGCCAGCATCGAGTTTTGCGACTATCGCAACACCAAAGGGACCTATGACAATATCGTCTCGATCGAGATGATCGAAGCGGTGGGCGAGCGCTACTGGCCGAGCTATTTTGCCATGCTCAAGGCCCGTCTTGCCCGCGACGGGCGCGCTGTTGTGCAGGCGATCACGGTGCCGGACGCCTATTTTGATATTTACCGCTCCAGCTCTGATTTTATCCGCCAATATACCTTTCCCGGCGGGATGCTTCTGTCAGATGCGGTGATTGCCGATGAGGCGCGCCGCGCGGGGCTGCGGGTCAAGGACAGCTTTGCCTTCGGACAGGACTATGCCGAAACGCTGCGCCACTGGTCTTCGCGCATGGATGTCAACGCGGGGCGCATCAAACAGCTCGGCTATTCGCAGGCCCATCTGCGCAGCTGGCAGTTTTACCTTCAGATCTGCGCGGCCTCCTTTGCGGTCAGGCAAACCGATGTGGTTCAGGTGGAGCTTGCCCATGCCTAAACTGTTTGTGGTTCTGGTGCTTTGTTTTCCCCTGTTCGCCAGCTCTCTGGCGGCCAAATCCTACATCGAGGCGGCAGGCGTCAAAGACGCCAGAGCAATTTCCGATGTGCCCTTCACATGGCTGGGCCTCAAGCTCTATGACGCGGCGCTCTACACGCCGGGCGGCGCGCCCTTCAGCTGGCAAAGCCCGCTGGCGATCGAGCTGACCTATGCGCGCAAACTGCCACGCTCCAAGCTTGTGAATGCCACCCGTGATGAGCTGAAACGTCTGGAAGGCAACCGCGCCGATCACCCTGCCATTGTGGCAGAGCTGGAGCGCTGCCTGCGCGATGTGATGCGCGGCGACCGCTTCACTGCGGTGGCGCGCACGTCGGCCTCTGTCGATCTCTTTTTCAACGGCACAAAGGCCTGTCGGCTCACTCAGGCCGGGATTGGCAAGCGGTTTCTCAAGATCTGGCTGTCAGACAACAGCCGCTCTGCGCGGGCCTCGCGCCAGCTCAGGGGGCTGTGATATGGCCCGTGCCACCAACGCCCAAGTCAGCCTTTTTGCGCTGATGCTCGCGGCTGCGGGGCTGCCGCTCTACATCCATTTGCCGGCCTATGCCAGCGGCGAGCTGGGTCTGAGCCTTGGCGCTTTGGGCGGGCTGCTGATCGGGCTGCGGGTGCTTGATTTTGTGCAAGACCCGCTTTTGGGCCGGATGGTCGACCGCTTTCCCGAGGCCCGCGCGCGCTTTGCGGCGCTGGCGCTGTTCGGTCTCGCGCTCGGGTTCGGGCTGGTGTTTAGCTTTCTGCCGACGGCAGGACAGCTCGTCTGGCTGGTGCTTGGCCTTGCGCTCCTGTTCACGGCGCACAGCCTTGGCAGCATCCTGTTTTATGGTCAGTCGAGCGCCTTTGCGGGCGGTGAGGCGGGGCTTGTCAGGCTGGCCGCCTACCGCGAGGGCGGCAGCCTGCTCGGTGTGTTGCTCGCCGCGCTTGCGCCGACGCTCTTTGTGGCGGCGGGCGCGGCAGGGGGCGGCTACCCTGCCTTTGGTCTGGGCTTGATGGCGATGGCGGGGGCGGTCTGGCTGCTCACCCGTCCGCTCTGGCAGATCACTGGCCCCGCGACGGCGCCGTTGCAGATGTCTGCGCTCAAAAGCGCGGGCGGGGTGCAGCTTCTCTGGATCGCCTTGGTCAACAGCCTGCCGGTGGCCCTCACCTCGACCTTGTTTCTCTTTTTTGTGCAAGATCGGCTCGGCCTTGAGGCGCTCGCTGGTCCCTTGCTCATGCTGTTCTTTCTGGCCGCCGCGCTCAGTGTGCCGCTCTGGAGCGCGCTCGTGCGCCGCTTTGGCGCGCGCCGTATCCTGCCGCTGGCCATGACGCTGGCCATTGCGAGCTTTCTTGGCGCCGCGCTGCTGCCTGAGGGCGCGGCGCTGGCCTTTGCGCTGATCTGCCTTGCGTCGGGTGCGGCTTTGGGCGCGGATATGGTGATCCTGCCGGTTCTCTTCTCCACAGCGCTGGCGCGCGCCGGCCTCTCGGCGGGGGCGGCCTTTGGCCTCTGGTCCTTTGCCGGCAAGCTCTCGCTGGCCCTCGCCGCCGCCCTCGCGCTCCCTGCGCTCCAGCTCGCCGGCTATACGCCAAACACCGCCAATACCCCCGCGGCGCTGACAACGCTCACGCTGGCCTATGCGGTCGTTCCCTGCATCATAAAAATCGCGGCGATTGTCCTCGTCGCCCGCCTACCCCAGGAGGTAAACACACCATGAAGATCCTCATGCTCCTTGTTATTGTCGTGCTGGCGCTGATCGCCTTTCGCCCCGGCTTGTCCTTCAAGAGCCAGAAGGTGGCAGATTATGCCGCCAATGGCCCTGCCTTTGACATCCGCGTGGCGCTCAGCGGCGCGCTTGTCTCCGAGGGCCTGATCTATGGCCCGACCGGCCGCGTGACCTCGCGCTTTTTGGCCGAGTTCACAGGCGTCTGGGACGGGGACAGCGGCACCCTCGCAGAAGAGTTTACCTATGACACCGGCAACAGCCAGTCGCGCAAATGGACACTCACGATGGGCGAGAACGGCCATTTCACCGCCACAGCCAGCGATGTGATCGGCGAGGCCAAGGGCCAGCAGATGGGCAATGCCGTGCGCATGACCTATAAGATCCGCCTGCCTGTCGAGGCGGGCAGCCATGTGCTCGACGTCACAGACTGGCTCTACCTCATGGAAAACGGCACGATCCTCAACCGCTCACAGATGCGCAAATTCGGCATCAAGGTCGCCGAGCTGATCGCCACAATGCGGCCCGTCAAATGAGCTTTGCAGGCAAGACATACTGGCTTGTCGGGGCCAGCGAGGGCCTCGGCGAAGCGCTGGCGCACGCGCTGGCGGCAGAGGGGGCGCGGCTTGTGCTGTCGGCCCGCTCCGAGCCAAAGCTTGCCGCCCTCGCCGCGAAGCTGCCACAGGCGCGCATTGCGCCGCTGGATGTGACCGATGAGGCGTCGGTGGCGGCTGCGGCGGCGCAGGCTGGCCCGTTTGATGGCGTGGTGTATCTCGCCGGCTATTACGACCCGATGAAAGCGCAGGGCTGGGAGAGTGCGGCGATTGCCCAGATGTGCGCCGTCAATTTCACAGGTGCGCTCCATGTGCTCGGCCAGACCGTGCCGGCCTTTGTCGCCAAAGACGCGGGCCATATTGTCCTGATCGGCTCGCTCGCAGGCTATCGCGGCCTGCCGGGGTCGATCGGCTATGGCGCGTCAAAGGCGGCGCTCATGCACATGGGCGAAACGCTCTATGCCGA
>JAHBAM020000059.1 GCA_018500125.2 Roseobacter sp.
GCGCGCCGGCGCGCACGGCCTCAAGGCGGGGCATATCATCGGGCGTGCCCAGTTTGATCTTGAGAAGCGGGCGAAAGGCGTTCTTTGCTGCCTGCTCCTGCATCTTTTCAGGCGTATCAAGCGAGAGCGTATAGGCTGTAATCTCGGGCTTGGGCGCGGGCAGGCCCGCCAGCTCCCAGACCCGTTTGCCAGCGGCCTTTGCTTCCATATCCCAGAGCGCGCAATCCACCGCATTGCGCGCCGCCCCTGCGGGCAAAAGATCATAGAGCGCCGCGCGGTCAAACGCTTCCGGCAGACCGTTGATCTGGGCCGTGACGGACTCGAGTGTTTCGTCATACCGCGCATAGGGCACACATTCGCCCCAGCCGCGGCTGTCGCCGTCTTGCAAGCGCACAGTCAGCACCTTGGCTTCGGTGCGCGAGCCTCTTGAAATGGTGAAGACCTGCGCGAGCTTGAAGCTTTCTGGTGTCACTGTGATTTTCATGTTTCTGCCTTAGCCGAGCGCCGCGAGCGCATCAACCAGCTTGCCCGCGCCATAGCGGTAAGGGTCTGTCGCCGGCAGGCCAAGTTTTACCTCAATATCAGCAAGATAGGCGCGTGCGTCATCGTCATCCATGTTCTGCGTGTTCACCGCATAGCCGATCACTTCGCACGCCGGATTGGCAACACGCGCAAGCTGTAGCGCCATGTCACGGACCGCCTCAAGGCTGGGCAGCGAATAGCCCGGCAGGCCGCGCATATGCTCGCGCGTTGGCTCGTGACAGACCACCAATGCGTCAGGCTGGCCGCCGTGGATAAGGGCCATCGTCACGCCGGAATATGACACGTGAAACAGGCTGCCTTGGCCTTCAATGATATCCCAGTGGTCTTCGTCATTGTCCGGTGTGAGCCACTCGATCGAGCCGGCCATAAAGTCCGCGATGACCGCATCGAGCGGCACGCCGCCGCCTGTGATCAGGATACCTGTCTGGCCGGTCGCGCGGAATGTCGATTTCATACCGCGGTCCTGCATTTCCTTGTCCATGCAAAGGGCCGTATACATCTTGCCAACCGAGCAATCCGTGCCAACCGCCAAGAGACGCTTGCCTTTGCGCGGCTCACCGTTGGCGATCGGGTATTTCACATCAGGGATACGCACATCGTGCAAGGTGCGGCCTGTGGCTTCGGCGACGGCCACAAGATCGGCCTCTTCGCGCAAGAGGTTGTGCAGGCCTGACGCAAGATCAAAGCCCTCCTCAAGCGCCATAACCAGAACTTTTTTCCACTCCTGGCTGATGATGCCGCCACGGTTGGCAACGCCGATCACAAGCGTCTTTGCGCCTGCGGCTTTGGCCTCTTGCAGCGTCATGTCGGCAAGACCCATGTCAGCCTTGCAGCCCTCCATGCGGAACTGGCCCACAGCGTTTTCGGGGCGCCAGTCCTTGATGCCTTGCGCCACTTTCGCGGCCAGTTGGTCTGGCGCGTCGCCGAGAAAGAGAAGGTATGGTGTTTTGATCATGGCTAAGCCCCCAATGGTTTGGGAGAATTCTAGCGATGCGCGGGCGAAGCACTTCTCATTTCAACCGATGTATGCTCTAATTTTTCAATAATCTCCCGAATTATCGTTAACTTTTCGAAGAATCTTCGAAGATGTGGCCGACTTTCCGATTCTACGCTGCGCGCCTGAAAATGCTGCAGGTGCAAAGAGCGCTTGCGGCTGTGGCTGTAATTTAATATCCAATGCGCAAGCAAAAACGCAACTTCATTACTTGAAAGGCTCTTTCATCATGAGTTTTCGCATTCAACCTCAAGCGCCTAAGCGGCCGAACCGGTGTCAGTTGTTTGGGCCGGGGTCCAACACCAAACTTTTTGCCAAGATGGCGGCCAGTGCTGCTGATGTTATAAACCTTGATCTTGAAGATTCTGTTGCCCCATCGGACAAGGACGTGGCGCGCGCCAATGTCATCGAGGCGATCAACACGATCGACTGGGGCAACAAGCATATCAGTGTGCGCATCAACGGCCTCGACACCCCCTATTGGTATAAGGATGTGGTCGAGGTCATGGAGCAGGCCGGCGAGCGGCTGGACCAGATCATGATCCCCAAGGTCGGATGCGCCGAAGATGTCTATGCGGTGGACGCGCTCGTCACAGCCATCGAGCGCGCCACGGGCCGCAAGACGCCTGTTTCCTTCGAGGTGATCATCGAGAGCGCCGCCGGAATTGCCCATGTCGAAGCCATTGCCGCCTCAAGCCCGCGCTTGCAGGCGATGAGCCTGGGGGCAGCCGACTTTGCGGCCTCAATGGGTATGCAAACAACGGGAATCGGCGGCACGCAGGAAAACTATTATATGCTGCGCGAGGGCGAAAAACACTGGTCAGACCCGTGGCATTGGGCGCAAGCGGCCATCGTGGCGGCCTGTCGGACCCATGGCGTTCTGCCTGTGGACGGACCCTTTGGCGACTTCTCCGACGATGAGGGCTATCGCGCGCAGGCGATGCGCTCGGCGACGCTTGGCATGGTCGGCAAATGGGCCATTCACCCCAAGCAAATCGCGCTGGCAAACGAGGTCTTCACCCCCTCGGACGCGGCTGTGACAGAGGCCCGCGAAATCCTCGCCGCGATGGAAGCCGCCAAGGCCAACGGCGAAGGCGCAACCGTCTACAAGGGCCGTCTGGTGGACATTGCAAGCATCAAACAGGCCGAAGTGATCGTCGCGCAAGCCGAGCTGATCGCAGGGCAATAACCGCCCCGGACCATCTTTTTTCGGGCGTCTTCGGGCGCCCGTTAACTTTTTCAAATCGGCTGATTCGGGGGGGGTGATATCCGTGCACAACCCGTGCACACTGCGTGCACCCCCCCAACAGATTTTCAGCGATTTGAAAAATCGGGCCGTTCGTTAAGACAGCGCGCGTTGTGCGGGTGCAGCATTGCCAAAAAACACCCCGATCACCGCCTCAGGCCCGCTCGTCTTTCGGGCTTTCCATGACGACATAAGAGGTGATGGCGCTGACTTGCGGCAGGGTTCCGAGCACATCCGTGTGAAAGGTTTTATAAGCCGTGAGACTCGCCGCCTCGACACGCAAAAGATATTCGACCGCACCTGTGATATTGTGACATTCGCGCACTTCGGGGGCCGCAGAAATCGCCCGCTCAAAAGCCTCCTGCGCCTGTTTGGTGTGAAGGTTTAGCCCGACCATCACATAGGCCACAAAGCCCACGCCGAGCGCCTCGGGGTCAAGCACGGCGCGATAGCCTTTGATCACCCCGATACGCTCCAGCGTTGCCACCCGGCGCAGGCAGGCCGAGGGCGACAGGCCAATGCGCTCGGCCAGCTCGAGGTTGCTGATCCGGCCATCGCGTGTAAGCTCGCGCAATATCTTGCGGTCAATTTGATCTATTTGTGTCATTCATTGCCAAACTATCCGATATGCGCGCAAGTTTGCAATTTAAATGCGTGTGAAATGCCCGCATATTGCGCGAATGACATATGACCTTTTCATCGCCCTCACCGTTTTTGCCTTTGTCACCTCGGCAACGCCAGGGCCGAACAATATGATGCTGCTGGCCTCCGGGGCGAACTTCGGATTTCTACGCACGATCCCGCATATGTTCGGGATCAGCCTCGGCTTTGGCCTGATGATCTTTCTGATCGGGATCGGGCTGATGCAGGTGTTTGAGAGCTATCCGGCGAGCCGCACGCTCCTGAGCCTTGTCAGCGTGGTTTATATGCTATGGCTGGCGTGGAAAATCGCCCATTCGGCGGCCCCTGAGGGCAGCGCGGCGGGCGGCACGCCCATGACCTTCTGGCAGGCGGCGGCGTTTCAATGGGTCAACCCCAAGGCCTGGAGCATGGGGCTGACCGCGATCACGCTTTATGCCGCAGACAGATCTGTCTGGTCGGTTGCGCTGGTGGCTTTGGCCTTTGTCCTCATCAATTTTCCCTCGGTCACGATCTGGGTTGTTCTGGGGCGGGAAATGCGGCGCTTTCTGACCTCGCCGGCCCGGCTCAGAGCGTTTAACTGGAGCATGGCCGGCCTCTTGGTGCTTTCGCTCTATCCTGTTCTCTTGTCATAAGGCAGCGCTCTCAAAGCAGGAGGGAGGGCGTATCTTGATTTAGGTCAAGACTCACATTCCGACTTTCCGATATGATTCGATTATGTGTTTGATATTGGAGAGTAAAATGAAGTTTTTTCTGCTTGGCGCCGCGATGGCGCTTGGGCTGGGCGCCCCTGCTTTGGCACAGCAAAACCAGCCCGCACGCGAGATTTCGGCGCCGATTGTGGCCTTTACGCCGGTGATTGTGAAAAATGCCGATGTGCTTGAGCTGACCGAGGCGCAGCGCGCCGATCTCAAGCAATGGCTCGACACCATGCCGGCAAACCGCAAGCGCGTTGAAGAGGCGGCCTTGGCGGCGCGCGCCGATCTGCGCGCGGCCATCGTTGCGGGTGCGCCTGTTGACGAGCGTCAGGCGCTGGCGGCCATCGTCGGGGACATGGAGACCAAGCTTGTCATGATGCGCTCCAACTGCACCGATCACTGGCGCGCAACGCTCACGCCGGACCAATTTGCCAAGATGCTCGAACTGGCGGCCCTGTAAGGCCCATCTCTGCGACCGGTCTGCAAAGCCGGCCCGCAAAGCTGGCCCGCAAAGCCATTCTGTGCGGCGCGCGCTTATACGGCCTGCGCCGCGCGCAATGATTGCATTTGCTCCGAGGAGCCGCCATATAGTTTTCACCATTTGGCAGGAGCAGAGCATGACCAACTACCTCGATTTTGAAAAGCCACTGGCCGAGATTGAAGGCAAAGCGGAAGAGCTGCGCGCGATGGCGCGGCAAAGCGAGGGGATGGACATAGAGGCGGAAGCCTCGGCTCTGGACAAAAAAGCCGCCGATATGCTGGTTGCGCTTTACAAGGAGCTGACGCCCTGGCGCAAATGTCAGGTGGCGCGGCACCCCGACCGGCCACATTGCTCTGATTATATCAAGGCGCTGTTCAGCGAATATACGCCGCTGGCGGGCGACCGGAACTTTGCCGATGATGCGGCTGTGATGGGCGGGCTGGCGCGGTTTGACGGCAAGCCCGTTATGGTTATCGGCCACGAGAAGGGCAACGACACCAAGGGCCGGATCAAGCACAACTTCGGCATGGCGCGCCCCGAGGGCTACCGTAAGGCTGTCAGGCTGATTGAAATGGCGGGCAAGTTCGGCTTGCCGGTTGTGACGCTGATTGACACCGCGGGTGCCTACCCCGGCAAGGGCGCCGAGGAGCGCGGCCAGTCAGAGGCGATTGCGCGCTCGACAGAGGCCTGCTTGCAGGCCGGTGTGCCGCTGATCTCGATCATCATCGGCGAAGGCGGCTCCGGCGGGGCTGTGGCCTTTGCCACGGGGGATCGTGTCGCCATGCTGGAGCATTCGATTTATTCGGTGATCACGCCCGAGGGCTGCGCCTCGATCCTGTGGAAGGACGCCGAGAAGATGCGTGAGGCCGCCGAGGCCCTGCGCCTGACCGCCAAAGACCTGACCCAGCTTGGCGTGGTGGACCGCGTCATCAAGGAGCCGCTCGGCGGCGCCCACCGCGACAAGGCGGCAACGCTTGAGGCTGTGCGCGTGGCGCTTGAGGAAATGCTCAAGGAGCTGGACGGCAAGGCCGGCAAAGCGTTGATCGCCTCGCGCCGCAAGAAGTATCTTGATCTCGGCTCCAAGGGGCTGGCCGCCTAACCTCTGAAGGCACTCTTATGCATCCCCTTTCCCCAAATATCCCGGGGGTGCGGGGGCTGGCCCCCGCATGGGTCGGATTGCACGAAGTGCAAATCCGACAGGCTGGGGGCTTTGCCCCCAGACCCCCAGGATATTTTTAGAAAGAGGAAGACAGGGTCAGCTTGCAAGAAGCTTCAGCCCTGCTGTGACGTCCGAGCGCACGGCGAGGCGCAGGCCCGGCTCGTCGCCGGCACGCAAGGCGGCGACAATGGCGCGGTGGAACTGTGGCAGCTCGGTGCGCTGCAGGCGGCCATAGAGCGCGCGCATGGTCGGGCCGAGCTGTAGCCAGACTGTTTCGCACATGGCCAGCATGGCGGGGGCTTGGGCGCGCAGGTAAAGGGTGCGGTGAAACTCCAGATTGGTGCGGATATAGGCCACGGCGTCCTTATGGGCGATGGCTTCGGCAATGGTTCCGTTGATGGTCTGGAGGCGCTCGATCAGGGCCATATGGGCGCGGGGCAGCGCGCGGCTGGACAGCTCGACCTCAAGCAGCGCGCGCAGGGCGGCCAGTTCTTCGATCCGTTCGTTGGACAGCTCGGGCGTGGCGACGCGGCCCGAGGAGGACATGAACAGCGCGCCTTCGGCCACGAGGCGCTGCACCGCTTCGCGCGCCGGCGTCATCGAGACCTCGAATTCGCGACCTATGCCACGCAATGTGAGCGCATGGGCGGGGGGCAGCTCGCCGTGCATGATACGGGTGCGCAGCCCGCGGTAGACCTTGTCATGGGCCGAGGAGGTGTTTTCACTGCGCGGGGTCGCGGGGCTGGGCGTTTGGCTTTGCATGGGTATTTGTGATCACAAATGAAGCGATTTGTCAATCTGCCGCCTTTGTGATCACGCTGGCGGCGCAAATCGGTATTTGTGCAGCCGTGCGCCATGCTCGCGCAGCCAGCCGCGCGCGGCGCGGTGGGGGCCGTAGAGCTGCTCGACCACCTGCCAGAAGGCGGGAGAGTGATTCATCTCGGCGAGATGCGCCACCTCATGCGCGGCGACATAGCTCAGCACTTCGGGCGGCGCCATGATCAGCCGCCAGGAATACATCAGCGTGCCTTCGGCGCTGCAAGACCCCCAGCGCGAGCGCGTGTCGCGGATCGAAAGTCGCGCAAAGGGGCGGCCCAAGGCGGCGGAATAGCCATCAGACGCCGCGGTCAGCCGGTCGCGCGCCAGCTCTTTGAGGAAGGCGGCGAGCCGCCGGCCCGTGCGCTCGGGCGGACCGGGGATAAAGAGCCGGTCGTCGCCGAGCACAACCCTGCGGCCTTCGCCCTGCATCACGCGAATCAGCCGGCCTTCCAACGGCAGCTCGCTGCCCTGCCCCACCGGCACATCGGCCTCAAAGCGCGCAACATGGCCGCGCAGCCATGCGGCTTTTTCGCGGATAAAGCCTGTGGCCTCCGCATCAGAAGCATGGCGCGGCAAAGTGAGCGTGACGCGGCCATCGAGCTGTGACACGCGCAAAGACAGGCGTTTGGCCTGTGCAGAGCGCTTGAGACGCACTTCGACGCGCGGCTCGCCGGTTTGCTCGCTTTCCAGAACGAAAGTGCTCATTGAGTTCCCTTGTGGCGCAAAGGCCCATAGTCTGTGTTGTTTTGGCGAAAGGCTTTGACACCCCTGCTCTGTTATGGCAGTTGGCGCTGATCACCGACAAGACCCGAATTGAAAGAGGTATACCATGCCTAAGGAAGAATGGGGCATCAAACGTTTGTGCCCGACCACTGGCAAACGGTTTTACGACCTGAACGCCAAGCCCGTTGTGAGCCCTTACACAGGCGAAATTGTTGAGTTTGACGCCAACAAGAAGAGCCTGATTGCGCCCGA
>JAHBAM020000264.1 GCA_018500125.2 Roseobacter sp.
ATGAGGCGTCAGATGTGGACTATTTGGGAGAATCTTCGCATAAAGGCCAAAATATTCGAAGGAGTGTGCGCAAATGGCCATTGATGAGACGGATCGCCGAATTCTGAAAGTTTTGCAGCGTCAAGGGCGGATCAGCAATGCGGAGCTGAGCGAGGCGGCCAATCTGAGCGCCAGCGCCTGCCACAGGCGGGTGCAGCGGCTCGAAAAAGAGGGCTATATCCGCGATTATGTGGCGCTGCTCAATGCGCGCAAGATGGGGGTTCCGACGACTGTTTTTGTCGAGATCACCTTGCAGGCGCAGGCCGATGAGGTGCTCGACGCTTTCGAGAAGGCGGTCGGGCGGATTCCGGATGTGCTGGAGTGTCATTTGATGGCGGGGTCTGCGGATTATCTGCTGAAGGTTGTCGCCGAGAACACCGATGACTTTGCGCGCATTCACCGCCAACATCTCGCGCGATTGCCCGGTGTGGCGCAGATGCAGAGCAGTTTTGCGCTGCGCACTGTCTTTAAGACCACGGCGCTGCCTGTCTGAGCCGGAGGCTTTGGGCGCAATTCGGTATAAATGTGAAGCAAAGCCTGTGGGCGGTTTTACCTTGGCTTAGCTTTCGCGGCGCTAGGCTCTCCCTGCGAGATGCAAGGCGGGCAGGAGCATATGCAGGAGAGGCGAGAGCAAAGCCGCGGGCCGAGGCCAGAGCAGGGGCAGGCGGGGAGACGGGCGGGCCATGATATGCGCCGGGATCTGCACTGTGAGGCAGAGGCGCCTGAGTGTGATGTGGCGTCATGGTTTGAGGCGAGCACCCGGATTGCGACCGAGATGGGCGATCTGCGGGTTGATGCGCTTTGGCCGGGGGACCGGCTTTTGAGCGAGGCCGGTCATGAGAGCGTTGTGGGCTTTGAGGTGTGGCAGGGCGAGGGCCTGCGGGCGAATGCGCCTGTCGTGTTCAGCCCCGGTGTTCTGGGCAACCAGATGCCGTTGCGGGTGCGCCAGAGCCAGCCTGTATTGATCAGACTGCCCGAGCGCTGCGCCTATCAGGGGCATAGGGAGCTTTTTGTGCCGGCTTTGGTTTTGGTCAATGGGAGCGATATTGCGCTGCGGCCTTGCCAGCATATCTGCTATCTGCGCCCGGTTTTGAGGACCGAGGCGACAATCTTTGCGGAGGGGGCCGCCTGTGAGGCGGACGGGGTTTTGAAAAGCCGCTCACCGGGCCGCCGCTTGCGGCTTGGATACGGGGCGGCGGCGGCTGTTCTGAGTTATTTGCCCGAGGCGGGCGTCGGTTTGCCAAGGGTGATCTAACAGTCTAGCGTTTGCGCCATACAGGGGCGGGAGCGCAGGATGAGCTGGGATCATATCGTTATTGGCGCGGGCAGCGCGGGCTGTGTTATGGCGCGGCGTCTGGCGGATGGGGGGCGCAAGGTTTTGCTGCTCGAAGCGGGCGGGCGCGACAGCTACCATTGGGTGCATATCCCGATGGGTTATCTTTACTGCATTGGCAATCCGCGCACCGACTGGTGCTTTCGCACCGAGGCGGAGGCCGGGCTGAACGGGCGCTCGCTTTTGTATCCGCGTGGCAAGGTTTTGGGCGGCTGCTCGTCGATCAACGGGATGCTCTATCTGCGCGGGCAGGCAGCGGATTATGACGGCTGGCGGCAGGCCGGGCTGACCGGCTGGGGCTGGGACGATGTCTTGCCCTATTTCAAGCGCTCGGAAGATTATTATGCGGGGTCCGACGAGATGCATGGCGCGGGCGGGCCTTGGCGTGTGGAGGAGCAACGGCTGCGCTGGGATCTGCTGGATCACTGGCGCGACGCGGCGGTGAGCTATGGCTTGCCGGCGATGGAGGATTTCAACCGCGGCGACAACGAGGGCGTCGGGTATTTCCGGGTGAACCAGCGCGGTGGCTGGCGGGTGAACACGGCGAAGAGCTTTTTGCGCGGCGCGCCCAAGGCGATGGTCAAGACCGTGACGGGCGCGCAGGTGCAGAGGCTTGTTGTAGAGAATGGCCGCTGTGTGGCTGTGGAGTATGAGCGCGGCGGTGTCATCACGCAGGCGCGCTGTGGTGGTGAGATTGTGCTGAGCGCGGGGGCGATTGGCAGCCCGCAGATTTTGCAGCTCTCGGGGCTGGGGCCAGCCGCGCTTCTGCGCAGGCATGGGGTTGAGGTTCTGGCGGATCTGGCCGAGGTGGGCGCGAATTTGCAGGACCATTTGCAGCTGCGCTGTGCGTGGAAGCTGAGCGGAGCCAAGACGCTCAACACGCTGGCCAACTCGTTTTGGGGCAAGGCCAAGATCGGGCTGGAATATGCGCTCACGCGGCGCGGGCCGATGAGCATGGCCCCGAGCCAGCTTGGCGCATTTGCCAGAAGCCGGCCTGATCTGGCCACGGCGGACCTTGAGTATCATGTGCAGCCTTTGAGTCTCGGGGCCTTCGGAGAGCCGCTGCATGACTTTCCTGCGATGACTGCGAGCGTGTGCAATCTGCGCCCGGAAAGTCGCGGGGTTGTGGAGATTGCCAGTGCGGACCCAGGGGATGCGCCACGGATTGCGCCGAACTACCTGAGCACGGAGGGCGACCGCGCTGTGGCTGTGGCGGCGATCCGTCAGGTGCGCGAGATCATGGCCCAGCCTGCGCTGGCGCGCTATGCGCCCGAGGAGATGAAACCCGGCGCGCATCTGAGCACGGAGGGCGAGCTTGTGGCGGCGGCGGGCGAGATTGGCACAACGATTTTCCATCCGACCTGCACGGTGCGGATGGGACAGGAGGCGGCCGCGCCGCTTGACGGGGAGTGCCGTTTGAAGGCGATCGGCAACCTCAGGGTGGTGGATGCGAGTGTGATGCCGCGGATTGTGAGCGGGAACACCAATGCGCCGACCATCATGATTGCCGAGAAGGTGGCGGAGATGATGTTGCGGGGGTGAGAGTGTTTCGGATTTGGCTGCGCCAAATCCGACCCGGTGAGGGGGACGCTGTCCCCCTCACACACCCCCTGGGATATTTTTGGAAAGAGGAAGCCTATGGTCGGGATTGTGGTGAGTTATCATTCGGGAAGCGGGCATACGCGGCGGCTTGTGGAGATATTTGCCGAGGAACTGGCGGAGTTGGGGGCGGATGTGCATCTGGTGGATGTGGAGGCGCTGGGAGCGGCGGACTGGGAGGCCATGAAGCGGGCGCAGGCGCATATTTTTGCGGCGCCGACCTATATGGGCAGCGTTTCGGCGCCCTATAAGGCGTTTATGGATGCGAGCAGCGACATTTGGGGCGGGCCTGATGGCTGGCAAAACAAGATCGCGGCGGGCATGACTGTGGCCACCTATCCGAGCGGTGACAAGATGAGCAGCCTCATGCAGCTGGCTGTGTTTGCAGCGCAGCACGGGATGATCTGGGTGGGGCTTGAAGACATTGGTGCGCCTGTGGAGCCTGACAAGGCGGGTATCAACGAGGACGGCTTTTCGCTTGGGCTTGGGGCGTGCTCGGTGCGCGACAAGAGCGAGATGATACGGGCGGGCGATGTGATAACCGCCCGCCGCTTTGCGCAGAGGATTTACGATGCAACGGCGCGCTGGAGCCGTGGCGCGGACTAGCTTTGCGCGGCTTCGATCTTGTCCTGGGTTTTGGTGTCAAAATCAGAGGCGTCGTGGCGGTTGCGCAGCTGGCTTGACAGCTCGCCCATGGCGCGGTTGACCATGCGGCCGCGCTGGACCGCGGGGCGGGCATCAATCGCTTCGGCCCAGCGGAGCACGTTTTTGTAGGAGGCCACATCGAGGAATTCGGCGGCGTTATACTGCCGGCCCAGAACGAGCTGACCATACCAGGCCCAATTGGCCATATCGGCGATCGTGTAGTCTTCGCCTGTGAGGTAGGTGTTTTCGGCCAGGCGGCGGTCGAGCACGTCGAGCTGGCGTTTGACCTCCATGGCGAAGCGGTTGATCGGGTATTCGTATTTTTCGGGCGCATAGGCGTAGAAATGGCCGAAGCCGCCGCCGAGGTAGGGCGCGCTGCCCATCTGCCAGAAGAGCCAGTTGAGGCATTCGCCGCGCAGGGCCGGGTCTTTCGGAATGAACGCGCCGAATTTCTCGGCCAGTTGCAGCATGATGCTGGCGCTTTCAAACATACGGCGGGGGGGCGTTTCGGAGTGATCCATCAGCGCGGGGATTTTGGAGTTCGGGTTGATCTCGACGAACCCCGAGCCGAACTGGTCGCCCTCGCCGATGTTTATCAGCCATGCGTCATATTCGGCCTCTGTGTGGCCGGCGGCGAGCAGCTCTTCGAGCAGCACCGTGACCTTGACGCCATTGGGCGTGGCCAGCGAGTAGAGCTGGAGCGGGTGCTTGCCGACGGGCAGCTCTTTGTCATGGGTTGCGCCTGCGATGGGGCGGTTGATCGAGGCGAAGGTGCCGCCGCTTTCCTTCTCCCATGTCCAGACCTTCGGGGGGATATATGTATCGCTCATGTGATATGCCTTTCGGGTTGCTTGGGCTGAAGGTAGTGCAAAACGGCGCGAATGACAGGGCCAAATCCGCAGGCAGGCTGTGCGCTGACGCAGGGGGATTTTTCAAAAAAGCCGAAGTGGAAAAACGCGTTTTGGAAAAACAGGAATTGCCCCATTGCGCGCAGGGGCGCTCTGCGTGTTGTCTTGGCGCAGGCACAAAGGAGAGCGCGGATGGGCGAGCGGGCAAAAGTTGTTGTGATCGGGGGCGGTATTGCGGGCTGTTCTACGGTCTATCATCTGACGCAGGAGGGGATCACGGATGTGATCTTGCTGGAGCGGGACGAGCTGACCAGCGGCACGACCTGGCATTCGGCGGCGCAGGTGACGAACTTTGGCATGAACCAGACCATGGTGGGCCTCAAGTCACACTCGATTGCGCTTTATAAGGCGCTGTCTGAAGATCCGGACTATCCGATCAACTATCACCATGCGGACGGCGGGATCCGACTGGCCGAGACCGAGACGCAGATGGAGGCCTACCGCCACTTTGCCTCTATGGCGCGGGGGATGGGCGTTGACTTTGAGGTGATTGATGCTGCGGAATGCGCCCGGCGGCATCCGCTTTTGGAGACGGATGGGCTTGTGGGCGGGCTATGGGACCCGCTGGATGGCGACATTGACCCGGCGCAGCTCTGTCAGGCGCTGGCGCGGCGGGCGCGGGCCGCGGGCGCGCGGGTGATTCGCCACCGCCCCGTGACAGGGCTTCGGCAGCGCGCGGATGACAGCTGGATCGTGCAGACCGAGGCGGGCGATATCGAGGCCGAAATCATCGTCAACGCCGGCGGCTATCGCTGCAACGAGATCGGCGCAATGATGGGAGCGATCCTGCCTGTGGCGAGCATGGAGCATCAGTATTTTCTCACCGAGCCGATCAAGGCGATCGAGGAGGCGGGCCATCGTATGCCGCTGATCCGCTGTCCGATCAGCGACTATTATTCGCGTCAGGAGAAGAACGGTCTGCTGATCGGATTTTATGAGCAGGGCTGCAAGACCTGGGGGATGGACGGGATTGACCCCAATTTCACCAATGCGCTCTGCCCTGATGACCCTGAGCGGGTGATTGAGACATTTGAGGGCGCGATGGCGCGGATGCCTGCGATTGGGGAGGTGGGGATACATACGATTGTCAACGGGCCGATCACCTATACGATTGACGGTGCGCCGCTGGTCGGGCCGATCCCCAACAAGCGTAACGCATTTTGTATCACCGGTTTGCGTGCGGGGCTTGGCGAGGGCGGCGGGCATGGCTGGCTTTTGGCGCAGATGATTGCCCATGGCGAGGCCTGCTATGACACGTGGTGTATTGATCCGCGCCGCTTTACAGGGCACGCCAGTGTCGAGCTGACCGCGCTGAAGGCGATCGAGGATTACCAGAACGAATTTCGCTTTCATTATCCGCATGAGCACCGGCCTGCGGGGCGGCCTATGAAGACCACGCCTTTGACGGCGGTGCTTGAGGCCGAGGGCGGGCATATGGGCCTTGTGAACGGCTGGGAGCGGCTGGAGTATATCAAGCCTGATCCCGCGTTTGAGGAGGCGTTGAGCTTTCGCTTTACCAATGTCGAGGCGCTGGTGGGCGAAGAGGTGCGCGCGCTGGTGCGCGGCGTCGGGCTGACCGAAGTGAGCGGGTTCAACCGCTTTGAGATCACGGGGTCGGGCGCGCATGAGTTTCTTGACCGGATGAGCTGTGGCCGCCTCCAGCGCCGCGAGGGGCGGGTGGGGCTGAGCTATCTGCTCAACCATCACGGCATGGTGAAGGCCGAGGCCACGATTGCCAATCTGGCGAATGGCCGGATCTGGTATGGCTCGGCTGCGGCGGCGGAGTATCACGATATGGACTGGCTTTTGCAGCATATCGGCGCCGATGAAGACGTGCAGATCCGCTCGCTGACAAACGAAATGACGACTCTCGTCCTTGCCGGGCCAAAGGCGCGCGAGGTTTTGTCGGCAGCGGCGCGTGGCGACTGGTCGGACGGGGCCTTTAAGTGGCTTGCGGTGCGCGAGGCGCATATCGGGATCGCGCCGGCTGTTGTGATGCGGGTGAGCTTCTCGGGCGAGCTGGCTTACGAGATCCATGTGGCCAACCAGAGCCTGATGGCCGCCTATACGGCGCTGCGCCGGGCGGGGGCGCCCTATGGCATGAGCCTTTTTGGCAGTCGCGCTGTCGAGGCTATGCGTCTTGAGATGGGCTTTTTGCACTGGAAATCAGAGATGATCACTGAATTTAGCCCCTATGAGACCGGGCTTGAGCGCTTTGTGACGCTGGATAAGGCATTTATCGGTAAAGAGGCGCTGATCGCGCATGAGCCAAAGGTGCAACTTGTGAGCCTGACGCTTGAGACCGAAGAGGCGCCCGCCCATGGCGGCGCGTCTGTGATGCTGGGCGATCGCGTTGTCGGGACAGTCACCGCGGGCGCTTGGGGCCATCGGGTGGGCGCCAATATCGCGCTCGCCTTTGTGGAGCGGGGCCTTGAGGCGGCGGAGTTGACGGTTGATGTCTTGGGCAAATCTGTGCCGGCGGCTGTCGCCCCGTTGCGCCGCCTTGCGGGGCAGGCCTAAAAAAGAACCCCCGCAGCGCAAGCTACGGGGGCAATTGTCTTTTTCGTGTCAGAGTGGCTCTGAGATCGAGGGGATAAATTACATCCCGTTCTCGCGCTGTAGCTTCTTGCGCGCCAGCTTGCGCTGACGGCGGATCGCTTCAGCTGTCTCGCGTGCTTTTTTCTCGGACGGTTTCTCGAAATGCTGCTTGAGCTTCATCTCGCGAAAAACACCCTCACGCTGTAGCTTTTTCTTCAGGGCACGAAGCGCCTGATCGACGTTATTGTCGCGAACACTAACCTGCATGTGGTTTTCACCACCTTTCTAGTTTGAAGTTGCAAGGATTTGCAGGAAGGTG
>JAHBAM020000054.1 GCA_018500125.2 Roseobacter sp.
GCTTTGTTGCAGTGCAGAATATTGACCAATGGCGCGCTTGCCAATAGGAAGCATGAAGTTTGGCCTCTGCATTGTGTAGATGGGTCTTAATGGAGAAGAATACTATGTCGGCACTGCGTGACGCTGCGATGACCTCGAAAGCCTGGCCCTTTGTGGAAGCGCGCCGCGTTTTGAAGCGTTATGAGAAGCAGCCGCCCGAGAAGGGGTATGTCCTGTTTGAGACGGGATATGGCCCTTCGGGATTGCCTCATATCGGCACCTTTGGCGAAGTGGCGCGCACCAGTATGATCCGCCATGCTTTTGGCGTGATCAGCGATATTCCGAGCAAGCTTGTCTGCTTTTCGGATGATCTGGACGGTATGCGCAAGGTGCCCGGCAATGTGCCCAACCCCGAGGCGCTGGCGGCGCATTTGCAAAAGCCGCTGACCAGCGTGCCGGACCCGTTTAAAAAATTTGACAGCTTTGGCGCGCATAACAATGCGATGCTGCGACGCTTTCTGGACACCTTCGGCTTTGAATACGAGTTTGTCTCGGCGACCGAATTTTATGCCTCCGGGCAGTTTGACAAGATCCTGCTGCGGGCCGCCGAGAAGTATGACGAGATTATGGCTGTGATGCTGAAGTCGTTGCGCGAAGAGCGGCGCAAGACCTATTCGATCTTTCTGCCGATCCACCCTGTGACGGGGCGGGTGATGTATGTTCCCATGAAAGAAGTGAACGCCGCGGCCGGCACGATCACCTTTGACACCGAAGAGGGCGAGGAAATGACCTTGCCGGTGACGGGGGGCAACGTGAAGCTGCAGTGGAAGCCCGATTTTGGCGCGCGCTGGGCGGCGCTCGGGGTGGACTTTGAGATGTATGGCAAGGACCACAGCACCAACACGCCGATTTATGACAGCATTTGCCGGATATTGGGCGAGCGCGCGCCCGAGCATTTCACCTATGAGCTGTTTCTGGACGAGAACGGCCAGAAAATCTCGAAATCCAGCGGCAATGGTGTGAGCATTGACGAATGGCTGACCTATGCCAGCACCGAGAGCCTTGGGTATTTCATGTATCTCAAGCCGCAAACGGCCAAGCGGATGCATTTTGATGTGATCCCCAAGGCGGTGGACGAATACCACCAGCAACTGCGCGCCTATGAGACGCAAGATGCGGCGGCGCGGCTCAACAACCCTGTTTACCATATTCACGGCGGCGATGTGCCCAAGTCAGATATGGTTGTGCCATTCTCCATGCTGTTGAATCTGGCCAGCGTGGCGGCGGCCGAGGACAAAGAGGGGCTTTGGGGCTTCATCAAGCGCTATGCACCCGAGGCGAGCGCGGCAAACAACCCGCAGCTTGACGCGGCGGCGGGCTATGCTGTGCGCTATTTCAACGATTTTGTAAAACCGACGCGGGTGTTCCGGGCGCCCACAGAGCAGGAGCGCGCGGCGCTTCAGGACCTTGTGCGGGCGCTGAAAGACCCCGAGCTTGCGCGCGAGATGATTGCCAAGAAAAACGCCGCGATGGGCAAGGATGAACCAGTGGCGGCGCTTGATATGGCCGATGGCGAGGACTTGCAGAGCATTGTCTTTGCGGTGGGCAAGAACCACGGCTTTGAAAACCTGCGCGAGTGGTTCGGCGCGATTTATGAGGTTTTGATGGGGGCAAGCCAAGGCCCGCGCTTTGGCAGCTTTATCGCGCTTTACGGCGTTGAGGAGACGATTGCGCTGATCGAGCAGGGCTTGAACGGCGATCTCGGCTGAAGACCCGGGCGGCGGCCCCGCAGACCATAACCCAACTTGGGGCTGGCCCCGCCGACCACAACCCGTCTGGGGGGCTAGCCTCCCCCAGACCGCAGCTCAGCTGGGGGGCAGCCCCCCTGACCGCAGCTCAGCTGGGGGGCCAGCCCCCCAGACCCCCCGGGATATTTCGGGAAAGAAAAAGGCGGGGGACTCAGGGGAGGACATTTTTTCGGGTGGATTTTCGTAAAATGGTGTTGGGTGGTGTGAAAAATGTTTGGGCGGGATTGTGCTAATTTTATTTTTTGGCGAATAAGACGACATATTTATGTTGTATTTTGTATAGCTATTTTGTATACCAGCGCACATGAATACTAATTTAGATGATATGCCGCTCCCCGAGCTTCTCGCGCTGCGGGATGCTGTGAGCTCCCAGATCGCGCGCCATGAGCACCGTAAGAAGCAAGAGGCAATTGCTCAGCTCGAAGAAACCGCAAAAACCTACGGGTTTTCTTTGTCGGATCTGGTTGCTGCGGAAGGCCAGGGGCAACGGCGCACAAAGGCTGCGATAAAATATCGGCATCCTGACAACCCCGAACTGAAATGGAGCGGGCGCGGACTGCGCCCCCGTTGGCTTGTGGCGGCGCTTCAGGACGGCACGGCGCAGCTTGAAGACTTTAAAGTCTGAGCGCGGCGGGGCGCGGAGTGATCTGATCTGTCGGGCGTTGCGTAACCTCTTTTAGGAGGGCTGCGGAATGAAACAGATTTTGCTATTGTTGGCGATCGGGCTTGCGCTCTGGGTCAAGCCTGTGAGTGCGCAAGCGCCCGCCCCAACGCTTTCGGGAGCGGCGCATCAGGCTGTGATTTCAGCGCAGGTCGAGGCGTTTCAGGCGGATGATTTTGTGCGGGCGTTTTCATATGCCAGCCCGACGATCCGCGATCTGTTTCGCACTCCGGAAAATTTTGCGGCCATGGTGAAGCGGGGCTATCCTATGGTCTGGCGGACGCACGATCTGCACTATCTTGAGGCGCGCAGCATTGCCGGGGCGCTTTGGCAGAAGGTGCTTGTGACAGATGCCAAGGGCGAACGGTTTTTGCTGGATTATCGGATGATCCGGATCGGGGGCCGCTGGCGGATTGATGCGGTGCAAATGCTCACGCTGCCTGACGTGGCGGCCTGAGCGGGCGCGCCCGAGGCTCTACATGGGCACTGCCACTTCCACCTGAACTGCCACTGGCACTGCCACTGGCACCGGAACGGGTGTCAGGGCTGTGCCGCTTTCAGGGCGGTTTGAAGCTCGCCAATCAGCTCTTTGCGTTCCTCCTCGGAGAGAAACTTGCCGATTTCCGCCTCGCGGCCATTGCCTGAGAGGGTGATATAATGGGGCACCGGCCCGGCCTGCGGATAGATCTGTGCGCGGGTCCAATAGGTGTTGCAGCTCCAGTGGAGCGCGGGGCCTTTGTGGGGGTGATGCGTGAGATGTGTTTCTTGCGCGGTGATGGTGAGAACCTCGCGGGCGTCGCCTGTGCGATAGGTGTGCATGAAGGCAAAGTAGAGGCCCGTGAGCGTGATGAGCACGAAGGGCAGCATCCCCCAGAGCAGGGCCGTTCCGATCAGGCCGAAGAGGGGCAGCATGGCCAGAATGAAGATACTGCCGAAGACGCCGACGAAGCCGCGGATCGGCAGGCTGCGGTGGGGCCAGAGGCTCAGGGTCTGGCTGTCTTGGGTTCGGGTCCAGTGATAGGGCATCGGGCGCTCCTGTAACGGGGGAGGGCGCGCATGAGCGCGCAGCAAAGGGGGCAGGCGCGGCCCGGTAACGCGCGGCCAGAGACGGGGCGGGCCGGCCCGAGGCGGCAAAGCCTGGCGGCGGGGACACCGCGTCTGTGGGCGCGGAACGCGGGGCCGCGGAACAGCGGGGTATTGCGCCAAAATAGAAACGGGGCCCCAGATTGCTTTGGAGCCCCGTTGGTTTGATTTAGAGCACCGGCTTAGTGGGCGTGCTGCTTGTCCCAGTCTTCCTGCTTTGGAAGCTGCTCGAACGTGTGCTCGGGCGGCGGGCTTGGCAGGGTCCACTCAAGCGTGTCTGCATATTCGTTCCAGTAGTTGTTCTCGGTCACTTTTGCGCCGCGGAACAGGGTGTAGAACACGATCCCGAAGAACAGGATGAAAGATGCGAACGACAGGAAGGCGCCCCATGAGGAGACATAGTTCCAGTAGGCGAAGGCTTCGGGATAGTCGATGTAGCGACGTGGCATCCCTTGGCGACCCAGGAAGTGCTGTGGGAAGAAGGTGATGTTGACGCCGATAAAGAACATCCAGAAGTGCACCTTGCCCCAGAACTCCGGGTATTGGCGGCCTGTCATCTTGCCGATGTAGAAATAGATCCCGGCGAAGATGGTGAAGGCTGCCCCCATCGACATGGTGTAGTGGAAGTGGGCCACAACATAATAGGTGTCGTGATAGGCGCGGTCGATGCCGGCCTGAGACAGAACGATGCCTGTGACGCCGCCGATTGTGAAGAGGATCAAGAAGCCGATGGCAAAGAGCATCGGTGTTTTGAACTCAAGGCTGCCGCCCCACATGGTCGCGATCCAGGAGAAGACCTTGATCCCTGTGGGAATCGCGATCGTCATGGTGGCGAGCATGAAGTAGCTTTGCTGTGTCAGGGACATTCCGACGGTATACATATGGTGTGCCCAGACAACGAAGCCGAGCGCGCCGATCGCGATGATCGCCCAGACCATGGGCAGGTAGCCGAACACAGGCTTGCGCGAGAAAGTCGCGAAGATGTGCGAGACGAGGCCAAAGCCCGGCAGAACCACGATATATACTTCGGGGTGACCGAAGAACCAGAGGATGTGCTGGTAGAGGATCGGATCGCCGCCGCCGGCCGGGTCAAAGAAGGTTGTCCCGAAGTTGCGGTCGGTGAGGAGCATGGTGATCGCGCCGGCCAGAACAGGCAGGGCGAGAAGGATGAGCCATGCGGTCACGAAGATCGACCAGGCAAAGAGCGGAACCTTGAACAATGTCATGCCGGGGGCACGCATATTGAGGAAGGTTGTGATCATATTGATCGCGCCCAGGATCGAGCTTGCGCCGGAGACGTGCACCGCGAAGATCGCAAGATCCATCGACATACCGCCTTCTGTCGTGGAGAGCGGCGGGTAGAGCACCCAGCCAACGCCGGAGCCGAGCTGGTCATTGCCACCGGGAGCAAGCATCGAGGCCACGCCAAGCGCAACACCGGCAACATACATCCAGAAGGAGAGGTTGTTCATCCGTGGGAAAGCCATGTCTGGCGCACCGATTTGCAGCGGCATGAAGTAGTTACCAAAGCCGCCAAACAGCGCCGGAATCACCACAAAGAACATCATCAGGACGCCGTGATAGGTGATCAGAACGTTCCAGAGGTGCCCGTTCGGGGTGCAGACTTCGCCGGATGTGACGAAGCGGAAGCCTTCCATACACATATGCTGAACGCCAGGTTGCATCAGCTCGAGGCGCATGAAAACGGTGAAGGTAACGGCGATCAGACCGGCAAGCGCCGAAACGATCAGATAAAGCAGACCAATGTCTTTATGATTGGTCGAGAGGAACCAGCGCGTAAAGAAGCTCCGGTTGTCCTCGTGGTCGTGGCTGTGAATGGCTGCGTCTGCCATGCGTGCCTCCCTTGGTTCCAAAATTCGGCATACGAAAAGGGGAATCCAGCGGGAATCCCTCTGCGCATACGGGGTGTATCATTTATACGTTTTAGAATGTGTGTCTGTCTTGGGCAACGGGTGAAGTTGATCCAGATCAAATTATATTGTCGCACCCCCTTGTGACAGATCAAATGAAGGCGCGCGCGGGGCGGATCTGGCTGTTTTGCAGGGCGCGGGGAGAGGGCGGCGGACATAGAAAACGCCCCCGCGCAGGGCAGGGGCGTTATGATCGCATTAAGACAAGCGTCAGGCTCTGTCTCTGGCCTCGTCTGTGGCCTTGCTTTTGGCTCAGTCTGTGGCTGTTGTGGTTTCTTCAATCGGCGCAGGGCCGACCGAGGCGAGCCATGCGGCGACATCTGCGCCACCGTCTTTCAGCTTGAAGCTCATTTTTGACTTGGTGGCAAAACCGTTGTCACCGAGCCAGGCTTTCGGGTCTGCGACATAGGCGGCGAGGGCCTCTTCGCTCCAGACAAAGCCCGCGTCAGCGGCGTCTTTGAGGCCGTTGCCGTATTTGTATCCGTCATAGGAGCCGGCAACGCGGCCAATCACGCCGTAAAGGTTTGGGCCGGTTTTGCCGCCTTTGTAGATGTCTTCGCCTTCCGCGGAGACAACCATGTGGCAGGCTTTGCATTTCTTGAAGTCTTTCTCGCCTGCTTCGATGTCACCAGCGACAGCAGGTGCGGCGGCCATAAAGGCGCTCGCGGCGAGGAGAGAGAAAAGTTTCATGGCTAAAGAGTCCTTTGATTGGGTTTGGGTCTTCTGCATACGGCCTATCTGATCATTTGGAGCAATTTGTGCAACGGACATTTCGACGCGGGGAGCGTGCAAAGCCATGTAGGGCGGGCCTAGTTGCAACTTGGCGCTGTCATGGCCGTCTCAAAAGTCGCTTTGAGCGCAACATCGAGATCCTCCATCGTCACGGGCAGGCCAAGATCAACGAGAGAGGTCACGCCGTGCTCTGTGATGCCGCAGGGGACGATGCCTGTGAAATGCTCAAGATCCGGCTCGACGTTGATCGAGATGCCGTGAAAGCTGACCCATTTGCGCAGGCGTATGCCGATGGCGGCGATTTTGTCTTCTGCCTTGGCGCCCGTGGCGGTCAGGGGCTTGTCTTCGCGCTGCACCCAGACGCCGACGCGGCCTTCGCGGATTTCGCCTGTAATGTTGAATTCGGCGAGCGTGTTGATCACCCAGCGTTCCAGATCGCGCACGAAACAGCGCACATCGCGGCCGCGCTTGGCGACATCGAGCATGACATAGACAACGCGCTGGCCGGGGCCGTGGTAGGTATATTGCCCGCCGCGGCGCGCCTCGTAGACGGGGAAGCGCTCGGGTGAGACAAGATCGGCAGGCTTGGCCGAAGTGCCTGCGGTATAGAGCGGCGGATGCTCCAAGAGCCAGACGCACTCCGGCGCTGTGCCGGCGTGGATGGCGGCGACTCGCGCCTCCATGAAGCTGAGGGCCTCTTCATAGGGCACGAGGCCGTCGGTGTGTTTCCATTCGATCATCTGGTGTCCTTCAGCGGGGAAATGACCCGTGTCTCTTGGGGCAGGGAGTGAGCGGCCTGCGACGGGACTATCATAGCCCATTTGCCCAGCAAGACGAAAGGCGCTTTGACATGAGCCTGTCTTTCAGGCCCTGCGCTGTGCCGCTGCGCCCCCCTCTGACGCCTGTGGCGAGAGATTCGCCGGATCGGGAGAGCGCGGCTGATTCACTTTTGGCGTCTTGAGTGCCCTTGCGGCCCTTTCGGGCGGGGGGCGTGGCGGGATTGTGCAAGGGCGGGTGGCTGTCCCTTATACACATCT
>JAHBAM020000025.1 GCA_018500125.2 Roseobacter sp.
CACATATTTTAAAAGATGCTGAATATACCTAAGACTGGACCCGCGCGGGGTTTTCGGTCAGACTGCCCCTATGGCAGGCCAGACAGACACCATCATCGCCGCAGTGCTGCGCGATATTGAAACCGGCGCATTGCGCCCGGGCGACTTTATTGAAGACGCCGCCCTGATGGCGCGCCATGATGTCTCGCGCACCCCTGTGCGGGAGGCCTTGATCCAGCTTGAGGCCAGCGGGCTTGTGGCGCGCGTGGCGCGCAAGGGCGCGATTGTCTTTCGCCCGACCCTTGAGCAGTTTCTGGCCATTCTGGAAGTTCATGCCAAGCTCGAGGGCCAGGCCGCGGGGCTGGCAGCGCGGCGCCTGTCGCGCGCCCATGCCGCGGCTTTGGAGGCGGCGGTTGCCGCCTGCGAGGCCCATGCACATTGCCATGGCGACGGCGCGGCCGACGCCTATTACCAGCTCAACCTCGACTTTCACCGCGTCGTCGCCGAAGCCGCCGGAAACCCTTATCTGCTCGAGATGATCAAGACCAATGCCCGCAAGCTCATGGCCTATTATCGCGCCCGCTACCACTATCAGGGCGCCATCGCGACCTCGGCCAAAGAGCACCGCGCGATTGCCGATCTGATCACGGCCAGAAACGCTACGGAAGCCGAGGCCGCCATGGAGCGCCATGTCAGCTTTGACCATGTCACAGCGCTCGACCTGCTTGCTGCGCTAAGCTGATTTTCCTTCGTAAAACAGCGCGATACGCTCCGCCATTGCGGCCATATTCGCCTCTTTGACCAGCGATTGACGCGCCCGCTCTGTCACATCATTCGGCAGCGCATCGGCCAGATGCTCCACCAGCGCCGCCATGAACTGCGGCGTCATCTCGGGGTGATACTGGGTTGTCAGGACCGCCGGCCCCATCACAAACCCCGCCACCGCGCAATCCGGCCCCGAGGCGATCGCCTCAGCACCTTTTGGCAGCCGTGTCACCTGCTCTGAATGGCTGGCGTAAAGCGGCAGGACGCAACCGTCGGCAAAGCGCTGCTCCACCAGACCAAAGACCCAGCCGCCGGGGTTTGGCCCGACAGATCCGCCCAGCGCCTTGGCGATCGCCTGATGGCCAAAACAGGCCCCGAACATCGGCAGCCCCGCGGCCCAGACCTCGCGGATCAGCGCAAACAAACGCGTCACCCAAGCGTCGCCCGCATTCACAGAATGCGGCGAGCCGGTGATCAGAACGCCATCCAGCCCCGCCAGAGTGTCAGGAAACACCCCGTCTTTGACCGGATAGACCTCAAACGCCCACTCCGGGCGCACCTTGCGGATCATCGCCGGAAATTTCTCGCCGTCCTTCGGCCAGCGCGTCGAAAACGCGCTCTCGTCAGTGTTGGTCATCAAGACAGCAATACGCATCAGGGCCGCTCCCGGTCAGATTCTTCTTTACATATTTATATCGTCTAATAATATACTTAACAAGTGAAACTCGGCGCGAGGTAGCCCCATGACAGTCTGGACCCCTAGAGATGACGGCTTTGCCGACCTCTCCAGCCATGACACCTTCGAGCAGGGCGCGCCGCACAACACCTTCAAGCGGCTGCGCGACGAAGACCCGGTGAGCTGGACAGACTACGCCGATGGCGAGAATTACTGGTCGATCACCCGCCACGCCGATATGATGGAAATGAACCGCAACACCGCTGTGTTCTCCTCGGCGCGCGGCATCCGCATGGAAGACCAGTCCTACGACGAATACCTCGCGCGGCGCACCTTTCAGGAAACCGACGCGCCCGAGCATATGCAGACCCGGATCAAAGTCGCCAAAGCCTTTTCCAAGCCGGTGATTGCACAGTTTGATGCGGAAATCGGCCGGCTTTGTGACGAGATCCTCGACGAAGCCCTCAGCGTCGACAGCTTTGATGCGACCAAAACGATCGCCCGCGAACTGCCGATGCGAATGCTCGGGCGCATCCTCGGACTGCCCGAAAAAGACCTGCCCTGGCTCGTTGAGAAAGGCGATGCGCTGATCGCCAATACAGACCCCGAGTTTACCGACCATGTGCTTGATAAAATGGAGACCGACGCCTTTCGCATGATGCCGTTCAACTCGCCCGCCGGCGCGGAGCTGTTTCTCTATGCCAAGGAGCTTATGAAAGCCAAGGAGGCCGCAGGCGACACCGAGGGCGTGCTCCACATGATCCTGCAGCCCGACAAGGACGGCAACACCATCACCGAGGAAGAGTTTCGCAATTTCTTCTGCCTATTGGTTGCCGCCGGCAATGACACCACGCGCTACTCGATCGCCGCAGGCATTCAGGCGATGTGCCACCAGCCCGAGCTTCTCGGCCAGATGAAAACCGACGACATCTGGAGCACCGCCCCCGACGAGATCATCCGCTGGGCCACGCCCGCGCTCTACTTCCGCCGCACGGCGATGCAGGATTACGAAGCCCACGGCAAAACCATCCGCAAAGGCGATAAAGTGCTGTTCTGGTGGTCTTCGGGCAACCGCGACGAGCGCGCCTTTGAGGCGCCCATGCGCGTCGATCTGGCGCGCGAAAACAACCGCCATGTCAGCTTTGGCCAGGGCGGGCCGCACGTCTGCCTCGGAATGTGGCTGGCCCGACTGGAAGTGCGGGTGCTATTTCAAAAGCTTGCCAAACGCCTCTCGGCCATTGAAGCTGACGGGGAGCACCGGTTCTTGCGCTCAAACTTTGTCGGCGGGATCAAATCCCTGCCGGTGCGCATCAAACGCGCCTGACCCCGAACCAGCCCCCAAAGATCAGACCAGACCATGCAACACACCACATACCACACCACATAACAAAATACTGACAGCCTAAAACATAAGGGGCAAAGCCCCACAGGGAGAGACATATGAAAGACCGCTTGCGCGTATTGTTCTGCGACCATCTCAGCATCATGCGGGGGAAATACCTCCCCAATAGCAAAATCGCCGATGCCAGCACCCGCTTTTGCCGCTCCACATTCGGCGTGCATTACGACAAGGATCTGCTGCCCGCCCCCGGCGCCATGATGATGGAGGGGCTGCCCGATATGGAGCTGATGTGGAAGGCCGAAGAGATCCGCGACAGCTGGGATGAGCAGACCAAAATCGTGATCGGCGATCTTTATGACGCCGCGGGGGCGCCGCTCGAGCTGTGCCCACGTGGTGCGCTCAAACGGGCTGTGGCGGCCTGGCAGGCCAAAGGCCTCACGCCAAAAATCGGCATTGAACTCGAGTGCTTTGCCCTGCAGCTGGACGACACCGGCCAGATTGCGCCCTATGATACGCCCGGCGGCGTGGTCTATGGCACAGGCCCCTTCTCCGATCCGCTGCGCTTTAATGATGCGATCTGGGAAGAGGCCGACCGCCTCGGCTTTGATCTGGAGGTCATCACCTCGGAATATGACAGCCCGCAGTTTGAATATGTGCTCACCTTTGATGATGCGGTGAAGGCGGTCGATGATATTGTGCTCTTTCGCCTCATGGCGCGCGAAATCGCGTTCGAACATGGCGTGCTCCTGAGCTTTTTGCCCAAGCCGCTGGCCGAGGCGGGCGGCTCGGGGATGCATATCAACCTCTCCTTCACCGACCAGAGCGGCAAGAATGCGCTCTCCTCGGGCGATCAGGGCGGGCCTGAGCATATGAATGATCTGGCGCGCGGCTGCCTTGCGGGGCTGCTGCACCATCACAAAGGCCTCGCGGGGCTGATCGCGCCGACCGCCAACAGCTATCAACGCCTGCAGCCCGGCTCGCTCTCGGGCTTCTGGAAAAACTGGGGCGGCGATCACCGCAATGTCACCACGCGGATCAGCTCGGAAGGCGGCGCCAAGGCGCGGCTTGAGCACCGTATGGCCGACGCCTCCTCCAACCCCTACACCGCCACAGCCGCCGTGCTGCAGGCCGCGCTTCTGGGCGTAGAAAACGGCTATGAGCTGCCCGCCATGGAAACCGGCGATGGCTTTGAAACAACCGATGCCACAGAAAGCACCGCCACAAGCCTTGAAGGCGCGATGGCCGACCTGCGGGCCGATACAGCCCTCACCACCGCCGTGGGGGCGCTGCTCTGTGACAACCATATCTTTATGAAAGAACAGGAAGTCGAAAAAACCCGCGCGCTGCAAGGCGATGCCCTGCGCGATTTCTATGTCTATTACGTGTAAAGGACCAAGCTGATGAATGTGACATGGCTCCTGCCCGACGGCAGCGAAATTTCGGCTCAGGTGGCCGAAGGGGTGAATATGATGGAAGCCGCCCTCGCCAATACGGTGCCCAATGTCATCGGGGAATGCGGCGGCAGCCTCGCCTGCGCGACCTGCCATGTCTATGTCCACGAGGCCTGGCGCGCAGAGACCGGGCCGGCGGGGGAGTTCGAGGACGCCATGCTGGACGCCACAGAGGCCGAGCGCGGCCCCGGCTCGCGACTGTCCTGCCAGATCCTTGCCAGCCCGGCTCTGGATGGGCTGAAGCTGGTTGTGCCGGCCGTGTGAGCCTCGCTCACCCTGCGTGACGGCGTCTTGGGAGGGTTGAATTAGGATGGTCGAATTTTCGCTTTGCGAAAATCCGACCGCGAGGGGGCCAGCCCCCTCGCGCTCCCCCGGGATATTTTTGGAAAGAAAAAGACCAAGAAACCGCTCTGGCGGATCTAGGGGGTTTTTTTGATCTGCGTTTTGGTTTAGATTTACCGAAGATAAATTTCGGGAATCCTGAATATGCAAACCAAAGCCCCCTCCGTTCATGATGCAGACCCCATCCCCGAGGCCGCACGCGCGGCGATTGATGCGCTTTTGGCCTCGGGCGATCTGTTTCGCTACACAGCGGTGCAAGATGCGCCGGTCGCCCTTCTGGAGCGGGATTTCGCCGCTCTGTTGGGGGCCAGATACGCGCTGGCGGTGTCGTCCTGTTCGGCGGCGCTGTTTTTGGCGCTGAAGGCGCTCGGGCTGCCGCGCGATGCGCGGGTGCTGATCCCCGGGTTTACCTTTGCGGCGGTGCCCTCTGCGGTGGTTCATGCCGGGTGCCAGCCTGTGCTTTGCGAGGTCGGCGAAAACTATCGCATCGATCTGGCCGACTTTGAGGCCAAGCTCGCCACAGAGATCAGCGCCGTGATCATCTCCCATATGCGCGGTCATACCTCCGATATGGACGCGATAATGGCGCTCTGCGCGGCGCGCGATATTCCTGTTGTGGAAGACGCGGCCCACAGCCTTGGCACCACATGGCACGGCAAAAACATCGGCACGCTCGGGCACATCGGCTGCTTTTCCTTCCAGTCCTACAAGCTCGTCAACGCCGGGGAAGGCGGCATCCTGATCACCGATGACGCCGATCTGCTGGCCCAGGCCGTGATCATGTCAGGCGCCTATGAGCACAACTGGCGCAAGCATGGCGAGATCGACGCTGCGCTCACCGAGGCCTTTGCGCGCTGGCAAAACCGCCTGCCGCTTTACAATCTGCGCCTGAGCAATCTCTCCGCCGCGGTGATCCGCCCCCAGCTGCCGCTCGTGGCCGAACGCGTCGCCAAGGGGCGCAGCAATCATGATTATGTCGCCGCAAAACTGGCGCACTGCCGCTTTATCACCGTGCCCGACAAGCTCGCCCCCGAAGAGCGCGCCCCCGACAGCATCCAGTTCAACCTTGTGGATATGGATGATCGCGAGACAGACGCCTTTGCCCGCGCGGCCGCCGCGCGCGGCGTCAAGGTTCAGGTCTTCGGGCGCAGCACAGACAATGCCCGCGCCTTCTGGAACTGGCAGTTCATCGGCGGGCAAACGCCCGATCTGCCCCAGACCCGCAAGATGCTGATGCGGGCCTGCGATACCCGCCTGCCCGCCCGGCTGACGCGCGCCGAGCTGGACTTTATCGCAGAGGCGCTGCGCGCCGCCGCCGAGGAGGCCAAGGCAAAGCCCGCGCTCAAAGCAGGCTGATCACCCCTTTTGTGTCGGGAAAGGCCTCGAGCGCCGGGTCGATGATGGTCTGGCGCAGGATCGGGCGCAGCTTGTCTGCGACCCCGCCGGGCATATCCTTCAGAATGCCTTCGCGCGCCGTCAGGCTGATCCGCCGCGACAGCGGCTCAAAGGGCAGCTGCATCACGTCGATCTTGGGCGCAAAGCGGCGCGCCCGCATGAGCGCGAGCGGCGTCAGGATGGTCCAGCCCGCCCCCTGCCCGACCATGGCCAGAATCGCGTGATAGCTGTCGAGCTCAAAGCGGTGTGACAGGCGCAAATTCTGGCGCGACAGATGACTGGCAATCTGGCGGCCCATATGATGACGCGAGGTATATTGGATCAGCGGCAGCCGCTTGAGCTGGCGCAGCACATCGCCCTTGCGATCCACCGCCCCTTTGGGCGCGGCCACCACAAAGCCCTCCTCCATCAACGGGTGCACTTCCATGCCGCTCAGCGCCTCGCCCATCTCGGCGGCCACAATCACATCCAGAGCGCGCGCATCCAGCTGGTCGTGCAGAAAATGGCTCGCCCCGGTCTCGAGCAAAAACTGGCAGGTGGTCAGCTCGTCCGCCATCTGGGTCAGAAGCTGGGGCGTCACATCCGCCGCCAGATCTTCGATCATCCCGAGGCGAAACCGCGTCAGCCCGCGCATATCGCTCATCGCCAGTTCGGCGCGCACCTGTTCGGCCTCGTTCATGATATTCTGGGCGCGCCGCCGGAAAATCTCTCCCGCGGGGGTCAGCAAAATAGGCCGCGCATTGCGCTGCAAGAGCGTCACACCCATCGCGCCTTCCAGATTGGTCAGCTGCTGGCTCACAGCCGAAGGGCTGGCCCCGAGGCGGCGCGCCGCCGCGGTGATCGAGCGCTCCTCGGCTGTCGCAATAAACACTTCCACCCCCCAAAGGGTGATCCGACCTGTGTTGTCCGCCATTTGGTCTTACTTGCCCATCTTGGACAGCTTGGCCTGAAGCGCCGCCAGCTCGGCCTTGATATCGGTCAGATCATCGGGGCGCTCGTCTTTTGGCGCCGCCGCCTCGGGCTTGGCCGCCGAAGCCCCGCCCGCGCCGCCAAAGCCGCCGGTCATCGCCTTCAAAAACGCTTCTTGCTGGGCCTGAAGCGCCTCAAAGCCCGGAACCTTGGCCATGGGGCTGATGGTGCCCATGTTCTTCATCATCTTTTCCTGCCCCTCGCGCAGCATATCAAAGCTGGCTTGCAAAAACTCGGGCATCATCTGGGTCGCCTGATTGGTGTAGCTGCGCACAATGTCATTGAGCACAGACACCGGCAGCATATTCTCGCCGCGGCTCTCGTGGTCGGCAATGATTTGCAAAAGATATTGCCGCGTCAGGTCGTCGCCCGATTTCAGATCCACAATCTGAACCTCGCGCCCCTCGCGGATAAAACTCGCGATGTCCTCCAGCGTCACATAATCCGACGTTTCGGTGTTATAAAGCCTGCGGCTTGCATACCGCTTGATCAGCAATGGTTTCTGAGCCTCGTCCACGCCTGTATCCTCCCAAATGAGCCGCGCTGCACTGCAGCTTAGGGGAGTGTCTCACAAAAAGAAAGAGCGGGCCGCAAAGGACCCGCTCAAGACTGGAGCGCTTTCAGAATGGGAGGAGACTGTCGCGCTCTCCTACGCCCTGCTTACTTCGCAGCAGCTGTCGCTTTTTTGGCAGCAGCGGTCATGTCTTCTGTCGCCTTTTTCACGGCTGTTGTGGCTTCTTCTGACGCTGATTTGCCAGCGGCCATCATCAGCTCAACTGTTTCCATTTGAACTTTTTTCGCAACTTCAGCGAAAGCCGCCATGTTTTCAGAAGCCACTTCAGCTTGGGCTGAGGCGAAATCTGTGATCGCTTTTGCGTAATCAGCAGGCTCTGCTTTGGCTTTTGACATATCGCCCAGCTTGGCAAGGGTCTCAGATGTCCATTTTGTCGAGATCGCAGCTGATTTTTCAGCAGCTTCCAGAGCAACAGCAGAGAACTTCTCGCCGAGTGCGGCTTGGTTTTTGAATTGGCCTTCAAAAGCGGCGGTGTCTACGGGGAATGCGCCCATCATGTCTTTGAGAGTCGCTGTGAAATCTTGTGCTTTAGCCATTTTAAAATTCCTATCGGGTTGGTCGGGCTGTGGTTGTCTTGCCCGAGGTATTGGTTACGCGTCTCAGCTATATATAGACGCTGCATCGCAGCATTTCAAGCTTTTTCTGCATTGCAGCATGAGAAAAATGACCCTAGGTAAATCCCTTGTTTTAAAGGGTTTTTATCTCTAGCCGCAGCGCAGCATAAGGGTGTTACAAAAATTTCATAGAATCACCGCAGGCTTTATCTGGCCGTTTTCGGGCGTCCTGCGCAGCTTGCCTTACTTGGCCCTGCGCAGCTTGCCCTGCTCTGCTCTCCACCGCGCCCAGCCTTGCCTTGCCTTGCCCTGCCCCGCCACAGCGAGGCCGCAAGGCCCGCCGCCCAAATTAGACCTCGGGCTTGAGCGTCACATAGGTTCCCGGTGCGGCGCACAACGGCTCATAGCCCTTTGCCCCGAGCGCCCGCGCAGGGATCATCTCGCCCGAGCGCTTGCCAAGCCAGCTTTCCCAGCGCGGCCACCATGACCCCTCGTGAAACGTGGCCCCCTCCCACCAGTCCGCCGCCGTCTCTGGCAAATCCGCATTGGTGTAATGGCCGTATTTCTTCTTGCTCGGCGGGTTGACCACCCCGGCGATATGGCCGGACTGGCTCACAACAAAGGTCTTGTCCTTGGCGCCGGTCTGCCCAAACCCGCGGTAACAGTCGCGCCAGGCCGCAATATGATCTGTCTCGCAGGTCACAGCAAACAGCGGAATATCAACATCGCGCACGTGCAGCCGCTCTCCGCGTATCTCATAGCCCTCGGTGACAAAGGCATTCTTCTGGCAAAGCCCGCGCAGATATTCCATCACCATCTTGCCGGGCAGGTTGGTGCTGTCGCCG
>JAHBAM020000056.1 GCA_018500125.2 Roseobacter sp.
CCGCCCCAGACATGAGGCGGCGGTTTTCTTTTGGGCGGGAGAGGGTAGACTTTTGGCAGGGTTGCGCAACCACAGCAGGCAAAGGAGATCGAGGATGGGTGTATTGGCGGGTGTGCGGATTGTCGAAGTGGAGGGGCTTGGCCCTGCGCCCTTTGCGGGCATGCTTCTGGCCGACATGGGGGCGGAGGTGATTGTTGTGCATCGCAAGGGCGGCACGCCGGCGCCGGGACTGCCGGAGCGCTCTGTGCTGGACCGTGGCAAGCGCTCGATTGCGCTTGATCTGAAGGATGAGGCCGACACAGCCGTCTTTATGAAGCTTGTGGCGCGCGCCGATGCGCTGATCGAGGGGTTCAGACCCGGTGTGATGGAGCGGCTCGGGCTTGGGCCAGAGAGCTGCCATGCGGTGAACCCGAGGCTTGTGTTCGGGCGGATGACAGGCTGGGGGCAGAGCGGGCCTTTGGCCCATGCGGCGGGGCATGATCTCAATTATATCGCCATGTCGGGCGCGCTTTGGTATGGCAGCGCGCCGGGGCAGGCCCCGATGACGCCTGCGACACTTGTGGGCGATATCGGGGGCGGGGCGATGTATCTTGTGAGCGGGGTGCTGGCCGGGATTTTGCAGGCCAAGACGTCGGGCGCGGGCACTGTTGTGGATGCGGCGATTTATGACGGGTCGGCGCATATGATGAATCTGTTGATGGCGCTGCGACAGAGCGGGGGGATGCCGGAAACGCGGGGGGCGGGGCTTTTGGACGGGCCGCATTGGAGCCGGACCTATGACTGCGCCTGCGGTGGGTATATTTCGGTGCAGAGCCTTGAGCCGCAGTTTTATGCCGAGTTTCTGCGTCTTATGGGGCTAGAGGGGGAGGACGCCTTTCAAAACCAGTATGACAAAGCGCTCTGGCCGGATTTGACGCAAAGGCTGGCGTCTCTGTTCAAGACCCGCACGCGGGACCATTGGGCGGCGCTTTTTCTGGGGAGTGATGCCTGTGTGGCGCCTGTGTTGTCGCCTGATGAGGCGATGGGCCATGAGATGAACGCCGCGCGACAGGCCTGGCTGGAGGTCGGCGGTGTGTTGCAGGCGGCCCCTGCGCCACGGTTTGAGGGGAAGGAGCCGCCCGCGCCGGGGCTGCCGCCGGTGCGCGGGGCCGATGGGGCGGCGATTCTGGCGGAGCTTGGGATGTGAGAGGGATCGGATTTGCGTTGCAAATCCGACCGTTGCGCCAAGTTGGGAACCAGCCGCCTGGACCGCGGCGAGGCTGGGGGGGCCAGCCCCCCCGTGTCATAAGCCTTGGGGCTTATGACAGCTCCCCCCCGGGATATTTTGAGAAAGAAAAAGCCGAGGCGGTTTGACAGGGAGAGGCGACAGGGCCTGCGGGCGCGGGGGCGTCAGTGGGGCAGGGCAACTTTAACGGGGTCGCTCCAGCCGGAGGGGCGGCAATGGGCGCGAATCCGGATTGTGCGCAGCCCGTCGGGCAGCATTACATTGCGCAGGGACCGGGTGAAAGGCTGTTCGTCGATGTGAGGGTGCATCAATTCGCGGTGGGCGATCCGCTTGCCGGCGGCATCGACAATCTCCCAGCCGTTTGCGAAGTGATCCCAGCCGGTGTCGGGGTGGGACAGGGTCACATCAAAGCGCCAGCCCATGCCCGCGCGGGAGGCCTCAACCTTTGTGATGGTTGGGGCATCGGCGAGGGCGGTGGCGCTTGTGAGCAGCAGCGCAAGCAAGGCGACGAGGGTGTGCATTGGGCCGAGATAGCACTCTGGCGGGCGAAGGTCATGACACTTTTCTGTGTGATGCGGCGCGCGGCACCGGCTTTTGACGGAAATCAGTTGAGCTGTGGGGCGATTGGTAATATTCTTTTACCAATTATGGAGATGCCCTATGCAGATGCCTCAGCCAAACCCTGTGATCCTCGCCAAGAAAGCCAGACTGGTGGAGCGATTGACGGCCGCTTTGGGCAAGGGGGGCGTGATTGCCGAAGAGATTGCGCTCAAGGCTTATGAGTGTGATGCGCTCACCGCTTACCGCTGCCCACCGATGCTTGCGCTTTTGCCGCGCACGACCGAGGAGGTCGCGGCGGCGCTGAAAATTTGCCACGAGATGGATGTGCCCGTGGTTCCACGCGGCTCGGGAACCTCGCTTGCCGGCGGGGCCATGCCGACGGCGGACAGTGTCATTCTGGGTGTGAGCCGGATGGCTGCGGTATTGGAAACAGATTTTGCCAGTCGCGTCATTCGGGTGCAAACCGGGCGCACGAATCTCTCTGTTACGGGGGCTGTGGAGGGGGAGGGCTTTTTCTATGCGCCTGACCCGTCGAGCCAGCTGGCCTGTGCGATTGCGGGGAACATCGCGATGAATTCGGGCGGGGCGCATTGTCTCAAATACGGGGTGACGACCAACAATCTGATGGGCGTGACCATGGTTATGATGGATGGCGAGATTGTCGAGATCGGCGGGGCGCATCTGGACGCGGGCGGGCTTGATCTGCTCGGTCTTATTTGTGGCAGCGAGGGGCAGCTTGGGGTTGTGACCGAGGCGACGCTGCGTATTTTGCACAAGCCCGAGGGCGCGCGGCCTGTGTTGATCGGATTTGACAGCAATGAGGTCGCGGGGGCCTGTGTCTCGGATATTATCAAGGCCGGCATTTTGCCTGTGGCGATCGAGTTTATGGACCGGATGTTGATCGGGGTTTGTGAAGATTATGCCCATGCGGGATATCCTGACTGCGAGGCGCTTCTGATTGTGGAGGTGGAAGGCAGCGAAGCCGAGATCGAGCATCAGCTCGGCCTCATCCACGAGATTGCCAAGCGCCATAACCCTGTCGAATTTCGCAAAGCGACCAGCGCTGACGAGGCGGGGCGGATCTGGGCCGGGCGCAAGGCGGCGTTTTCGGCGATTGGCAAGATCAGCGATTATATGTGTCTGGACGGGACGATCCCTGTGAGCCAGCTTCCCTATGTGCTCAAGCGGATCGGCGAGATGAGCCAGCACTATGGCCTTGCGGTGGGCAATGTCTTTCACGCCGGTGACGGAAATATGCACCCGCTCATTCTCTATGATGCGAACAAGCCGGGCGATCTCGAAATCTGTGAGGCCTTTGGCGCGGAGGTGCTCAAGCTCTGTGTGGAGGTGGGCGGCTGTCTGACCGGCGAGCACGGTGTCGGGATCGAGAAGCGCGATTTGATGGTGGACCAGTTCGGGCCTGAGGATCTGGATATGCAGATGGCGGTGAAGGATGTGTTTGATCCGAAGTGGCTTTTGAACCCTGCCAAAGTTTTCCCGTTGGCCTCAAGCGAGGCGCGGCGGATTGCGGCGGAGTAGGGGCATGATATTCACTCCGAAGACAGAGGCCGAGCTGGCCGAGATTGTTGCGGGTTTGAGCGCCCCTGTCCGGCTGCAAGGTGGCGGCACGCGGGCGGTCGGGCACAGTGTGGCGCAGGATGTGCTTGATATGAGCGGGATCCGTGGTGTGGTGGATTACGAGCCCGGGGCGCTGACGCTTGTGGCCAAGGCGGGAACGCCTGTGGCCGAGATCGAAGCGCTTCTTGCGACCGAAAAGCAACGGCTGTCTTTTGAGCCTATGGACCATCGTGTGCTTTTGGGCACGCAGGGCACGCCCACGATAGGCGGGGTGGTGGCGGCGAATGTGAGCGGGCCGCGGCGTATCTCTGTGGGCGCGTGCCGCGATTTTGCGCTGGGTGTGCGCTTTGTGGACGGGATGGGCCGCGCCGTGAAAAACGGGGGCCGCGTGATGAAAAACGTGACGGGCTATGACCTTGTCAAGCTGATGGCCGGCTCCTGGGGCACCTTGGGCGCGATGAGCGAGGTGAGCTTGAAGGTGATGCCCTGTCCGGAAACGGAAGCGACGCTGGCTGTGTCTGTGACAGATGCGGCTGCGGCGATCGGGGCTATGTCTGCGGCGCTTGGCTCGGCTTATGAGGTGACGGGGGCGGCGCAAAACGGGCCTGTTTATGTGCGAATTGAGGGCTTTGCCCCGTCTGTGGCCTATCGGCTGGATGCGCTTGAGGCCCTTTTGGCGCGGTTTGGCGCTGTCGAGCGGCTGGATGCCGAGGCCTCGGGGGCGCTTTGGCAAGGGCTGCGGGATGTGAGGGCCTTTGCGGCGTCTGCCTTTGTCACGCGGGTGTCTTTGCGCCCGACGGATATGCCTGCGTTTTTGGCGGCGGCGCGGGCCGGGCACAGCTTTGAGGCCCAGCTTGACTGGGGCGGTGGCCTGGCGTGGCTGGCCTCTGACAAGGAGAGTCTTGCGGATTTTGCGCAGAGCTACTGCACGGCGCATGGTGGCCATGCCACGCGCATCAAAGGATCGTTTGAGGCCTGTGCCTTTCAGCCCGAGGCGGCGGGTGTTGCGCGCCTGAGCCGGGGCTTGCGGCAGCGGTTTGACCCCAAGGGGCTGTTTAACCCCGAGTTGATGGCGCGCGGATGAGTTATGGTGTGGCATATTTTACGGTGTTTCTGGGTGGGCCGCTGCTCGTGCTTTTGCTGACGCGACGGGCGGCAACGCAGAGGAGCTTTGTGTTGGGTGTTTCCAGTGTGGCGGTCTTGACGGCTTTGGCAGTGTTTTGGGGGCGCGTGCCGGGGCTTGAGACCGTGGCAATGCTCTGGCTTGCCTGGGTCGGGACTGTCGCGCTCTGTGTGCGTGTCGTGATGCGACGGGTGGAAACAAAACGGGGCTTGGCCCTGACAAAAGCGATAGGCGCTATGGCCTCTGTGATCCCCTGGATCGGGCTGGCGGCGGCAGATTGGATGACTGGCTGATGCAGACAAATTTCACTTCCGAGCAGCTCAAGGATGCGGGCACTGCCCGCGCCAACGAGATCCTGCGCAATTGCGTCCATTGTGGGTTTTGCACGGCGACCTGCCCGACCTATCAGATCCTCGGGGACGAGCTGGACAGCCCGCGCGGGCGGATTTACCAGATCAAGGATATGATCGAGAACGAGCGGGTGCCTGACAAGAAGACGGTCATGCATATCGACCGGTGTTTGAGCTGTCTGGCCTGTATGACAACCTGCCCCAGCGGGGTGCATTATATGCATCTTGTGGACTATGCGCGCGAGTATATCGAGACGACGTACAAGCGCCCGCTGACCGACCGCGCCTTGCGCTGGGTTCTGGCGCGGATTTTGCCGTATCCGATGCGCTTTCGGCTGGCGCTATTGGGCGCGAAGATGGCGCGGCCATTCAAGGCGTTTGTGTCGGATGCGCGCCTTCGGGCCATGCTTGAGATGGCGCCAAAAGACATCCCCCCTGTGAGTCGCAATGACGACCCCCAGACCTTTCAGCCCGAGGGCGAGCAGAAGATGCGCGTTGCGCTGATGACGGGCTGTGCGCAAAAGGCGCTCAACACCGATATCAACGATGCCACCATTCGCTTGCTGCGCCGCTTTGGCTGTGAAGTTGTGATCGCCGAGGGGGCGGGCTGTTGCGGGGCGCTGACGCATCATATGGGCAAAACCGGCGAGAGCCACGCGACGGCAGAGAAGAATATCGACGCATGGGTCGCAGAGGCCAATAGCGGCGGGCTTGATAGTATTGTGATCAACACCTCCGGCTGTGGCACGACTGTGAAGGATTATGGCCATATGTTCCGCGAGACGGGCAAGGCCGCAGAGGCAGCGCAGGTGGCCGATCTGGCGCAGGATGTGAGCGAGCTTCTGATGCGGCTTGATCTGCCGGACGGCGCGGCCAAGGGGATTCGTGTGGCCTATCATGCGGCCTGTAGCTTGCAGCATGGCCAGCAGATCAAGACCTTTCCCAAAGATTTGCTCAAGCGGGTCGGGTTTGAGGTTGTGGAGCCGGTGGACAGCCATTTGTGCTGTGGCTCGGCAGGGACGTATAACCTGATGCAGCCCGAAATATCCAAGGAGCTGAAGCGCCGTAAGGTCAGCACGCTGGAGGCCAAACAGCCGGATGTGATTGCCGCGGGCAACATTGGCTGTATGATGCAGATTGGCGGGGGCACCGGTGTTCCTGTTGTGCATACGGTGGAGCTTCTGGACTGGGCGACGGGCGGGCCGAAGCCGCGTGCACTGATGAGGTGAGGGCTGACGCCCTAATTTTGCCATAAGTTTTAGATAGTTCAGCCCTCTGGATTGAAAAAGGCTTCGGACCTTATGCTGCTGCTGCGCGCGCTTCTCTTTTCTGTGCTGTTTGTGCTGGTCGCGAGCCCTCCGAATGCGCAATCCACGCGTCTCAAACGGCTTGATACCGGCGATGACAGCCGGGGCTGGGAGGCTGTCGGGCGGCTCAATATCGACGGAAAGGGCTTTTGCACCGGGGCGTTGATTGCGCCCAATTTGGTTCTGACGGCGGCGCATTGTCTTTACAATACGCGCACCAAGCAGCGCATTGATCATGCGCAGGTCGAATTTCTGGCCGGATGGCGCAACGGGCGCGCCTCGGCCTATCGCATGGTGAAACGGGCTGTGGTGCATCCTGAGTATGATTATGCGAGCAAGGCGACGGCGGAGCGTGTGCGCAATGATGTGGCGCTTCTGGAGCTGCATCACCCCATTCGCAACACCACAATCATTCCGTTTGCCACCGACGAGCGCCCGGCCAAGGGCGATGAAATCGGGGTGGTGTCTTATGCGCTGGATCGGGCGGAAGCGCCGAGCTTGCAAGAGGTGTGCGGGGTTCTGGCGCGCCAACAGGGCGTTTTGGTAACCTCCTGCGCGGTTGATTTTGGCTCGTCCGGGGCGCCGATCTTCAGCTTCCGGGACGGGACACCGCGGATTGTTTCTATTGTGTCGGCCAAGGCCGAAGTCGAGGGGCTGCCTGTTTCGCTTGGCACGCAGCTTGAGACGCCATTGGCGCTTTTGCGCGCCGAGCTTGCGGCGGGCGGGGGCGGGTTTCAGGACAGGGGGCCAAGGATGAACCGGATCACTGTCGGCCAGTCGCGCGACACCGGGGCGAAATTTATCAAGAATTGAGCGCTGCGGCTGCCCTCTTGAAACTCTGAAATCCACTTCCCACTTTGTATGGGGCAAGGTGCCGCTGACGGGCCTTGCGACTCTACGGCCTGTCCTTTGGGAAGGCTGCATATTTGGAATCGCTCAATGGAGGATAACCCATGCGTAACTTTGATTTGACCCCGCTTTACCGCGCCACTGTCGGCTTTGACCAGATCGCCGACCTTATGGACCGCGCATTGGCAAAGGATATGGGGCAGACCAGCTATCCGCCCTACAACATCGAAAAAACCGCCGATGACGGCTATCGAATTTCGATTGCTGTGGCCGGATTTTCTGATGCCGATCTGTCTGTGGAAGTGAAAGAAAATGCGCTTGTCGTGTCGGGCAATAAGGCCGAGGACGAAACCGAGCGGACATTTTTGCACAGGGGCATTGCAACGCGTGCCTTTGAGCGGCGCTTCCAGCTTGCGCAGCACGTGCGCGTGACAGGGGCGAGCCACGCCGACGGGATGCTGCATATTGATCTGGTGCAGGAAGTGCCCGAAGCGTTGAAGCCGCGGCGCATCGAGATTGCATCTATGCCCGCCAGCGCGGCAGATGTTGTGGATGCGAAAGCTGTAAACTGATTGCTTTGAAAAGAGACAGGGCGCTGGATAGTCCGCCAGCGCCCTTTTGAAGTTCTGTGCGCGTTAGACGCTCATGCAGATATATTTCATTTCCAGATAGTCCTCGATGCCGTGGTGGCTGCCTTCGCGCCCGAGGCCTGACTGTTTGACGCCGCCGAAGGGCGCCAGTTCGGTTGAAATAATGCCGGTGTTGACGCCGACGATCCCGTATTCGAGCGCCTCGGCAACTTTGTAAACGCGGCTGAGGTCTTTGGCGTAGAAGTAGCTTGCGAGGCCGAAGATCGTATCATTGGCCATGGCGATCACTTCGTCCTCGTCTTCAAATTTGAAGAGCGGAGCCATGGGGCCGAACGTCTCGTCTTGGGCGACCTGCATATCCTGGGTGACGCCTGTCATGATGGTGGGCTGAAAGAATGTCCCGCCGAGGTTGTGCTGTGAGCCGCCGAAGGCGACTTTTGCGCCTTTGGCGAGGGCATCGTCGATGTGGCTGCGCACTTTGGTCACGGCTTTTTCGTTGATCAGCGGGCCAAAGACGGTGCCATCGTCCAGTCCGTCGCCGACTTTCATATCGGCGAGCTTGGCGGCGAGCTTTTCGGCGAAAGCGTCATAGACACCGGCTTGCACATAGATGCGATTGGCGCAGACACAGGTTTGGCCGTTGTTGCGGAATTTGCACATGATCGCGCCGTCAACGGCGGCGTCGAGATCGGCGTCATCAAAGACAATAAACGGCGCGTTGCCGCCCAGCTCCATGGAGCATTTCATAACCTGATCTGCGGCTTGGCGCAGCAAGATGCGGCCAACTTGTGTGCTGCCTGTGAAGGTGAGCTTGCGCACGGTCGGGTTTTCGCAGAACTCCTTGCCGGTCGAGGAGGCATCTGATGTGGTGAGGATATTGAGCACACCGGCGGGGAGACCTGCGCGCTCGGCCAGAACGCCGAGGGCGAGGGCGGAGAGCGGGGTCAGCTCGGCGGGGCGGGCGACCATGGCGCAGCCGGCAGCGAGCGCGGGCGCGGCCTTGCGGGTGATCATGGCGTTGGGGAAATTCCATGGTGTGATCGAGGCGGCGACGCCGATGGGCTGCTTGATCACGGTGATGCGTTTGTCGCGCTGGTGGCCGGGAATTGTTTCGCCATAGATGCGCTTGGCCTCTTCGGCGAAGAACTCGATGAAGGATGCGCCATAGCCGATCTCGCCTTTGGCTTCGGCCAGAGGTTTGCCCATTTCGGCGGTCAGGATTGTTGCGAGATCGTCGGTGTTTTCGACCATCAGATCAAACCAGCGGCGCAGCACGGCAGCGCGCTCTTTGCCGGTCCATTTGGCCCAGTCTTTTTGTGCGGCTTCGGCGGCGGAAATGGCCTCGCTCACTTGGGCGCGGGTCAGGTCGGCCACTTGAGCGATCACATCGCCACGGGCGGGATTGATCACATCAAATGTGCCCTCGCCGTCGATCCATGCGCCGTTGACATAGGCCTGTGTTCTCAGGAGCGAGGGGTCTTTGAGCAGGGATTTGAGGTTTGTGGGTGTATCAAGCATAGCAGCCTCCGCGCGATTGTATCTCGCCAAGGGAAACCATTTGCGCATAGGTTTGTCCAGATGATTTGATCAAATTGGAGAGAGC
>JAHBAM020000149.1 GCA_018500125.2 Roseobacter sp.
ACGCTGGTTGGCCTGGGCCTCAACAAAATGCACAAAACCCGCGAGCTGGAAGACACGCCTTCTGTGCGCGGTATGGTCAACAAGATCCCGCATCTTGTAGAGATCATCGAAGAAAAAGGCTAAATGCGGCGCGCAGTGACTGCGCAGCCTACGACAGCCTAAGAGTTGAACGCCCTCGGTGAAATCCGGGGGCGTTTTGCTTTGCGTGCGTGGGTTTGCTGGCTAAGCTCGCAGAAAAAGGAGCGCGCCATGATTGTGAAGCATTTGAGCGAAGTTTTAGGAACCGCCGCCCACGCGCGCGGCGCAGGCTGGGAGAGCCGGCGTATTCTGCTGGCAAGTGACGGGCTGGGCTATTCGTTGCATGACACGGTGGTGCGCGAAGGGGCCGCGCTTGAGCTTGAGTATAAGAACCATGTGGAGACGAATTATTGCATCGCCGGGGAGGGCGAGGTCGAGGAGGTCTCAACAGGGCGGGTCTGGCCGCTGGCGGCGGGGAGCGTCTATGTGCTCGATGCGCATGAGCGCCATATCTTGCGCGCGCTGAAGGGCGATCTGCGGCTTGTTTGTGTCTTTACCCCGGCTTTGACGGGGGCTGAAGTGCATGACGAGAGCGGAAGCTATGCGGCAGAGGGGTAAGGTGCGCAGTCAATGCGCACCCTACAGATTTTAAGCCGCGCTGGAGCTGCGACGCCGGCGGGAGCGCTGCGGCTTGCCGCCGCCGCCACCACCGCCCGCATTGGCCGAGGCGCCTTGCGGCTTGCCACGGCCACGGCCGCCGCCGCCGCCCGCTTTACCGCCACGACCACGGCCGCCGCCGCCCCCGTTGGGGCGCTTTTGGCCTGCTTTGGTGCTCTCGAGAAGCTCGGCGGCCCATGAGGCTTTGCCTTCGACCGGGATATCCTTGCCGATGAGCTTCTGGATGTCTTTCAATTCGCCGATCTCTTCGGGCGAGCAATAGGCGACAGCGCTGCCGTCGCGGCCGGCGCGGGCGGTGCGGCCGATGCGGTGAACGTAGTTGTCCGCGACATTGGGCAGCTCGTAGTTGTAGACATAGCGCACCGTCGGGATATCGATCCCGCGGGCGGCCACATCTGTCGCAACGAGGACTTTCACCTTGCCCTCTTTGAAGGCCTTGATGGCGCGTTCGCGCTGGCCCTGGCTTTTGTTGCCGTGGATGCTGTCAGCAGCAAAGCCGGCGGCTTCGAGCTTTTTCTTGAGCTTCTCGGAGCCGTGTTTGGTGCGTCCGAAGACAAGGGCCGCTTCGTCGGGGTGCTTGCCGAGGTGCTCGATCAGCAGGGCGGGCTTGGCCGCTTGGGAGACGAAGTGCACGGATTGGTCGATCTTCTCGGCGGGTTTGCCGGGGGGGGCTGTTTCGACGCGGATCGGATCGCTCAGGTAGGCATTGGCGATTTCGTTCATGTTTTTGGGCATGGTCGCCGAGAAGAGCATGGTTTGGCGCTCTTTGGGCAGAAGGGTCGCGATTTTGCGCAGCGCGTGGATGAAGCCGAGGTCGAGCATCTGGTCGGCCTCGTCCAGCACAAGAAAGCGGGCCTCATCAAGGCGCACGGCGCGACGGTCGAGCAGGTCGATCAGGCGGCCCGGCGTGGCGACGAGAATGTCTGTGCCGCGCTCGAGCTTGTTGGCTTGCACATTGAGCGAGGCGCCGCCGATGACGAGGTTGATCCGGGTGCCTGTGCCTTTGGCAAAGCCGATCATGGCTTCCTGAATTTGCTTGGCGAGTTCGCGCGTCGGCGCGAGGATCAGGCCGCGCACAGACTTGGGCGCGGGCTTGCCCTCCATACGGCCAATGGCGGTCAGGATCGGAAGCGAGAAGGCGGCGGTTTTGCCTGTGCCGGTTTGGGCGAGGCCGAGCACGTCGCGGCCATTCATGGCATGGGGGATGGCTTTGGCCTGAATGGGCGTCGGCTCGGTGAGGCCAAGCTCTTGCAGGTTTGTCGAAAGGCGGGCGGGAAGGCCCAGCATATCAAAATCCAAGATGGATATCCTTTGTGTAGAACGCGCCAAAAGCGCGCATAAGTGCGCCGAAGCCCTCAATGCAGGGCTGCGCCTCACTCGTGGGTGACGCCAAAAGAGATATGCAGCCGAATTGCCACAAATCGCCACTGGCGTGTGACCCCCCGCGTGAAATGGGAACCGTTGGGAAAATTTGCACGCCGATCAGCGCCATGATGCGCGGCCCGCTCACGCGGCGGGCTCGGCTGTGCTGAGGGGGATATGGGGTAGTATAACGTGAAAGTCAATGGCTTGCTGCGGCGCGGCGTGATCTCCCTATCAGTCCCTTCGTTTGAACAAGCTATAACTGCTGATGATATGCTGTCCTGTCACATTACGCTTTTTACGCGTGCCTGTGACAGTCTTTACGATATCAGAGCGCGTCGCGATTTTTATCCTATAAGAGATGTTGGGGTTGATGTTTTGTTTTTTGGGGTTGTTCGTTGAATATGGGCTAGCTCCAATATAGCGCGTGTAGTCTGCCATCCAGCTAGGATCGTTCTCGCAGGCGACAATCGTTTTGAATACGATGTCCTCACTGTATTCGAGCAGGACCGCTTTACTTGCGGCACGTTCACAAAGATCTCTGTAGAGGAGGATCTCTTCTTTTACGGCGACGGGGAGCAGGTCCTCCTTCAGAGCAAAGTCAACGATGATTTCTCTGAGCAGCATTTTTGGCTCCATATCTCTTGTCGCGGCTTCTTTGGCAATTGCGTCATAAACTTCGAAGTCAAGGCTAAGTGAGAATTTGATCGCTTCAGTCATCGGCTTTCTCCTGTGCTGTGTTCCAAGTAATACTTGCCACATAGAAAGCGATGTGTCAAGTATTAAGTGTCACATAAGGCGCGCGGTGCTTGGCGCACTTCTGTGACTGACGTAAGCAGATAAAGACTTGAAGGCGCGGACCTTCCTAGTTATACGCCTCCGGTGGCTCACGAGAGCTGCAGAATCAAAATCAAGAAACGCCGTGTTCGCCCATTACCGCTTCGGGGGCGCTTCCGGCTAGGAGAAGCGACATGAAACTTCACGAA
>JAHBAM020000227.1 GCA_018500125.2 Roseobacter sp.
GGCGAAGTTCTGAGCTATGATTACCTGATCGTTGCGACGGGCTTGACGCTTGATCATGATGCAATTGAAGGCTTTAGCCTTGATATGGTTGGAGAAAACGGGATCGGCGCGCTTTATGCCGGGCCTGACTATGCCGCCAAGACATGGACAGCAGCCTCCAAGTTCACCCAAGAGGGCGGTGTGGGGCTGTTTACACGTCCTGCGACCGAAATGAAATGTGCGGGTGCGCCCTTGAAGCACACGTTTCTGATCGACGATTTGGCCCGCAAAACCGGCGCGCGCGGCAAGATGGAAATGCACTATATGGCAAACAACAACAGCCTGTTTGGTGTGCCTATTGTCTCGGAAAAGGTGCGGATGCTGTTCGAGGATCGCGGGATCGCGCCTGACTACTCACACGTATTAAAAGGCATCGATGCCGGCGCAAAGCGGGCAAGGTTTGACACTCCCGAAGGCACTGTGGAGCGCGATTATGACTACATTCATGTCATCCCACCCCAGCGCGCACCAGATGTCGTGCGCCAGTCCGGTTTGAGCTGGGCTGATAAGTGGGTCGATCAGGGCTGGGTAGAAGTTGATAAAGCGAGTCTGCGCCATCTGCGCTACCCTGATGTTTTTGCTCTGGGAGATGTGGCCGGTGTGCCTAAGGGCAAAACGGCGGCAAGTGTGAAGTGGCAGGTGCCCGTGGTGGAGGAACATCTTGTGGCGCAGATCGCAGGGGACACAACAGATGCCGCCTATAATGGCTATACCTCTTGTCCGCTGATCACCCAAGTGGGGCGCGCAATGTTAATCGAATTTGATTATAACAATAATCTCACCCCAAGTTTCCCCGGAATCATCGCGCCTCTGGAAGAGCTCTGGATCAGCTGGCTGATGAAAGAAGTGGCCTTGAAAGCCACTTACAACGCCATGCTACGCGGCAAAGCCTAAGGAAAATATCATGCAAGATCTTACAGTTACAACACTTCTCGCTGTCTTTGAGGAAATCTTCGGGCCTTTGCTGTTCTGGGCTATGGTGGTGGCGGCAGCGGTTATTACGGCGCTGTATATTTACGTTTTGATCCGCGACCGCTCGGTCAGCTGGAAAAAGTTTCTCTGGGCGCAATTTTCGATGCCGTTTGGCGCGATCGCCGCTGTTTTATTTGTCCAGACCATGACGCGATCGGGCTTTTCAGACATCGGCGGTCCGATTGATTTGGTCGTTTTATTGGGTGTGGCAGCAGGTGGGGCAGTGGGTATGGCAGTCTGTATATACACTATCCAGTCCCTGTTCTGGCCCCCTGCCCCGCACTCCTGAGCGCCTTTTAGCTGGCCACGGCTTTCATGAAACGGTCCCGGATAATCACCGGGTCCAGTGTGATCACCGGCATTTTCGCATTGCCGCTGTCACATTTCACAACCATCACGGTCATCTCTCCACTGTCGAGCGCCTCTTGAAGCACGCGGCCTGTATCAACATCGCGACATTCTATCACCCGCTCACAGCCACAGGCCTCTGCGACTTTGGCAAGGGAGGTTTTCTTGCCCGTATAAGTCGGCTGATCGCCTGTTGAGCCATAAGAGCCGTTATCAATAATCATCAGAATGTAGTTATTGGCCACATTGTTGGCGATTGTCGGCAATGTGCCCATATTGGTGAGGATGGAGCCGTCGCCGTCAATCACGATCACAGGCTTTGGCTGCGACAGCGCAAGCCCCAGACCAATGCTTGAGGCAAGGCCCATGGTTCCGAGCATATAAAAATTGCTCGGCTGGTCATCAATCGCATGAAGCTCCTGACTCGGGATGCCAATGTTACAAACGACAAGCTGATCCCGCAGGATCGGGGCGATTTCTTTCAGGATTTCAGAACGGATCATTGGTCGCCATAGCCTCCCCAGAAGTTGGCATCGGTCAGGATGGCCACAGGTTTGTTGCACATGAAAGTATATTTCAGGATCATGTCCAGCTCCTGAACATCTGACTGTTTGTGAAAGTGATAGGTCGGGATATTCATCTGCGCGAGAAGAGCCTTCGTGTGCACCGCCATTTCAACCTGACAAGCGACCGGCTCGCGCAGCTCGCCCCGATAACTGATCAACATCGGAAGGGGCATTCTGTAATATTGAATGAGCGTTGCCAAAGTGTTGATCGTGACGCCGATTGCTGTGTTCTGCATGATGATCGCGGGCCGTTTGCCGCCCATCCATGCCCCCGCACAGAGGCCCATGCCCTCGTCTTCCTTGTTGGACGGGATATGGAAAATCTCTTCGCGGTTCTCAATTTCCTCGATCACCCCCGCGAGCTGTTTGCAGGGCACGGTTGTGACAAAGGAAATGTCATTCGCCACCAGATCATCCGTGATCTTCTTATCGATATTCATCAAAGCCCTCCCGAAGACTGTTCACACAGTATTGGGACTGTTGCGCATTATGCTCAAGAGGGCTTTCGCCGATGGTGCTTTGTTTTCAGTTTGCCCGAAGCGATGATTATTGCTTTTCGAAAGTAATCGTCACAGTGCCAAGCCGAATGCCAAAACGCTCGACATAGGCAATGTTGAGCAAGCGGTCATCGCTCAGAAGCCACATCCAGTCGTCAAACTCGGCGCGCAAAACACCGCCTTTGTCAGGCTGGGGCAGATCAATAGTATAGCGCCAATTGAACCGGTCTGCGGACTCGCGCCCCGCCGCCTCGCCGATCACGCCATCGGCCGTGCCGCGCCATGTGTCTTCCCCTGTTTTCACAAGCCTCCAGACCCGCTGTTCTGTTGCGCCGCTCTCATAGGTGAAATCTTCTGTGAGCGTGAGGATCTCGCCATCCCAGTCGCCTGTGATATCAACCGCAAACCGCTGTCGGACTTTGCCAAAACGGTCTTGAAACTGCCCATAGGCTTGCAATCTCCCGTCAAAGAATTGCTCCAGATCGAGCTTGCGATCGGACAAAGCCGGCTGATCAAAGGATGGCTTGCCTGTGCAAGACGCAAGAAACAGAAAGGCGAGAGTGATCAGGATATGTTTCATATTCTTGCTACGGCGAAAAAACCGAAACCGATGGAAAATAGTTGGAATGGGTCGCGGTGAGAAAAACTGTGTCGCGGTGAGAAAAGTTTTGGCGATGCCACGGCCCTAGGAGAGAGGGAACTTGGAGGAGGATTCGCAATGACAACCGACGTTTCTGGCGTGATGCGCCCTGTGGCCACGGCCAATGGCCTGCCCAATGAGCACTATGTTGACGAGCGGGTCTTTCTGGAAGAGCGGGACGCTGTTCTTTACAAGAATTGGTCGGGGATTGCTGTAACCGCTGATGTGCCTGAAAACGGCGATGCCAAGCCAATCGAATTTCTCGGTATGCCCCTGCTCTTGATCCGCGACAAAGACGGAGATGTGCGGGTCTTTCAGAACACCTGTCGTCACCGTGGCATGATTCTGGTGTCAGAACCCAAGAAGATCGAAGGTGCGATCCGCTGCCCCTATCATTCCTGGTGTTACTCCACCAAAGGCGCGCTTGTCGCGACACCGCACGTCGGCGGCCCCGGCATGAACACACATAAAGATATGCCACGCAACGAATTGGGGCTTCATGAAGTTCCCAGTTATATCTGGCTCGGTGTTGTCTATATCAACGCCTCTGGAACCGCGGCGCCATTTGAAGAGATTCATGCCGAGCTTCTTGAGCGCTGGAAAGAATTCGACCTGCCGATCTATCACGGAGGCGAAGACAGCAAGTTCGAGCTTGAGGTCAATACCAACTGGAAACTGGCGGTCGAAAACTATTGCGAGAGCTATCACCTGCCTTGGGTTCATCCGGGTCTGAACAGCTATTCGCGCCTTGAAGACCATTACAACATTGAAGAATACGGGCGCTATTCGGGACAGGGCACGCTGGTTTACCGCCAGTTGACCGGGCAAGAGGGCGAAACCTTTCCCGACTTCCCGAACCTGTCGTCAAAATGGGACACCGGCGGCGAATATATCACCGTCTATCCCAATGTTCTGTTGGGCGTGCAGCGTGACCACGCCTTTGCGATTATTCTTGAGCCAAAATCGGTTGATAAGACGATCGAGCACGTTCATCTGTTTTATGCCGAGCCTAACGTTGACGAGGCCCTGCGCGCCAAGAATGCGACCCAGTGGAAAACCGTCTTTGTCGAGGATATTTTCGTTGTCGAGGGGATGCAGAAGGGCCGCTATGGCCGCGGATTTGACGGCGGGCGGTTTTCTCCGGCCATGGACGGGCCGACGCATTGCTTCCACGACTGGGTTGCCAATCAGCTCACTTCGCACCGTCAACACATGGCGGCGGAATGAGCGAGCTGCACGACCGACTTTTGGCGGCGCATGAGAAAGACGATCGCAAGGGGCTGATTGCGCTTTACACCGAGGCTGCGGATCGTGCGGGCGATCTTATCGAGCGCTCGTTCTTTCTGACCCATGCATTTGTCTTTGCGCTGGAGGCGGGCGATGGGCGCGCGCCTCTCTTGCATGAGCGTTTGCGCGAGATGGGGCGGATTTAGTTGCCCTGCCGTGCCTGAGCCGTTAAGGGCAACGCCATGTTAGACAAAGCCGACGATATTCACCCGCTCTTTAACGGCGCCCCCAAAAGCACCGAATTCAAGAAGCTGCGCAAACGCATCGTGAGCCAGACGCGCGAGGCGATAGAGCAATATGGCATGATCGAACCCGGCGGCAAATGGCTGGTCTGTTTGTCGGGGGGCAAAGACAGCTATACTCTTCTTGCGGTGCTCTACGAGCTTAAGTGGCGGGGGCTTCTGCCTGTGGACCTTCTCGCCTGCAATCTGGATCAGGGACAGCCCGGCTTTCCGGCGACGGTCTTGCCCAAGTTTCTGGAAGAACGCGAGGTTGCGCATCGTATCGAGTATCAGGACACCTATTCGATTGTCATGGACAAGGTCCCCGAGGGGCGGACATTTTGCGCTTTGTGCTCACGTCTGCGCCGTGGCAATCTGTACCGGATCGCGCGCGAAGAGGGCTGCACGGCTGTTGTCCTGGGTCATCATCGTGACGACATTCTTGAAACATTTTTTATGAACCTGTTTCACGGCGGACGGCTTGCGACCATGCCGCCAAAGCTTGTGAACGAAGAGGGCGATCTGTTTGTTTACCGCCCGCTCGCACACGTCGCGGAAGTGGATTGCGAGAAATTTGCCCGCGATCTGAACTATCCGATCATTCCTTGTGACCTCTGCGGAAGCCAGGACGGGCTGCAACGCCAGCAGGTCAAACAGATTCTGGATGGCTGGGAAAAGAATAGCCCCGGCCGACGCCAAGTGATGTTTCGCGCCTTGATGAACACGCGCCCGAGCCATTTGCTTGACCCCGACTTGTTCGACTTTAAAGCACTGATGCGCGCGCCCACTGACAAAATGTCAGAAAACGAGCTGCCCCCGCTCTTTCGTTAAGAGCCTGTTGATATTATCGCGCTAGCCTCCTCCAAATTGGTTTGAAGGAAGTAAAGATGGCGTCGCACGGTAGGGCTGCATTCCACTCACATTCAAAGCGGCTGGCCGAGTGGCTCTTGGGGCCACATATGTTGGCCTTTGTGCCCGCCATTGCCCTAAGCGCCTTCTGGATCGCAGGTGAGCTGGCCCTTGTCGCGATCGCTCTCGGGCTGCCGATCCTGTATCTTCTGGCCGGCACACTCACAGACGCCCGCGCAGCGCAGATACGCGAGGTTGACGCCACAAC
>JAHBAM020000235.1 GCA_018500125.2 Roseobacter sp.
CCACAGCGCGCGCCTCCCCCGCGCCCGCCAGAAGCAGCAGCCGCCTCATGCCACCTTCGGAAACACAAAGCAGCGATCGCGGCGGATCGACAGCCAGAGCGCCTTGCCCACCGAGGGCAAAAACACATTCGGAACCGTCACCCGCAGCTTTGAGCCGTCATGATCCATGCGAAACTCGACAAGGCTCTCGTTGCCCATAAAGCGCGCGCGCTCCACAATCCCGCGCGCCGCCGCCCCGTCGCTCGGCGTCGGATCGGGGCCGCGCCCGTCGCGGTCAAAATCAATCTTGAAGTGCTGCGGACGAATGACAATCTCCACAGCCTGCCCGTCCGCCACACCAGGCGCCAGAAACTGCCCAAAAGGCGTATCCGTCAGCGCCCCGCGCACAACACCGTCGATCACATTGATATCGCTGAAAAAACCGACTGCTTCTTTGTCGCGGGGCGCATTGTAAATATTGTAAGGCGCGCCGCGCTGCACAATTTTGCCGCCCCGCATCAAAGCAATCTCGTCCGCCATACGCATCGCCTCATCCGGCTCATGCGTCACCAGCAAAACCCCGGTGTCCTCCTGCTTGAGCACATCCAGCGTCTCGTCGCGGATCTCGTCGCGCAGCCGGTTGTCCAGCCCCGAGAACGGCTCATCCATCAACATCAGCCGTGGCCGCGGCGCCAGCGCCCGCGCCAGCGCAACCCGCTGCTGCTCCCCGCCCGAAAGCTCGTGAGGATAGCTCTCTTCAAATCGCGCAAGGCCGACCCGCGCCAAAAGCGCGCGCACCCGCGCCGCCTTTTCGGCCCGCCCGCCGCTCAGCCCGAAGGCCACGTTTTCCGCCACGCTCAAATGCGGAAACAGCGCAAAATCCTGAAACATCAAGCCGGTGTTGCGCCGCTCGGGCGGAATCCGGAACACCGTGTCACAGACCAGCGCCCCGTCGACATATATCTGCCCGCTGTCCTGCATATCCACCCCGGCAATCATCCGCAGCGTGGTCGATTTGCCGCAGCCCGACGGCCCCAAAAGACAGGTCACCTGCCCCGGCTCAAGGGTGAGCGACACATCATCCACCACAACGCGCCCCTCAAAAGAGCGCTTCAGATTGCGAATATCGAGCCTCGGGGGGAGCTTGGTCACAGATCGCCTCTTGCAGTTGCCGATAGAGCAACCCGACAGGTTTCATCGGGTATAAAACCCTTTAGCAGCCGCGCCCAAGCCCCGCAAGCGGATCGGCCCGCTCCAAAGCCCGCTCCAAAGCCTGCTCCACAGCCTTCCGCGCGGCGCCCCCCGGCCCGAAGCCGCCCGAGGCCGCCCGAGGGGGTCCGGGCCAGTCCCGCCCGGCTCCGCTCTTTTTCTTTCCAAAAATATCCACTCCGCCGCTGCCCCGGCGCAAAACGCCTCAGGCCGGGCGCAGCACGCGCCCCAAAGGCTAAGGCGCGCGCGGGTCAGACCGAAGGTCTGGCGCGCGCGCGCGCGGCGCTGCCGCAGGCAGCGCAACGCCTTAGCGTTCATCCTCCCAAAGGATCGGCTCGGCGTCAGGGTCAGGCTTGCCAATCCCCTTGAAAAGCCCCTTGAACGGAAAGATCCACGCCAGCCCGAGACCGATATAAATCCCCAGCTCCAACACAAGATGGGGCCGCGGCAGCCAGCTCACAACCGTGACACAGACCACCACATAGAGCGGCATCCCGATCACCAGAACCAGCAGCGCCAGCCAGCGTCGCGCCTTAAAGCTCAAAGCGTCAAACATCCGCCTCAGTCCTGAAACGGATCGGTGACAAGGATGGTATCCTCGCGCTCGGGGCTGGTGCTCACCATCGCCACAGGGCAATCGATCAGCTCCTCCACACGGCGCACATATTTGATCGCCTCCGCCGGCAGATCCGCCCAGGAGCGCGCGCCCTCGGTGCTCTCCGACCACCCTTTCATTTCCTCATACACCGGCGTGCAGCGCGCCTGCGCTTCGGCGGCGGTCGGCAAATAATCCAGCCGCTCCCCGTCCAGCTCATAGCCGACACAGATCTTGAGCGTCTCAAACCCGTCCAGAACGTCAAGCTTGGTCAGCGCGATCCCGTTCACACCGCTCGTCGCGCAGGTCTGGCGCAACAGCGCCGCATCAAACCAGCCACAGCGCCGCTTGCGCCCCGTCGTGGTGCCAAATTCATGGCCCCGCGTGCCCAGCCGCTCGCCATCGGCATCCTCAAGCTCGCTCGGAAACGGCCCCTCGCCCACGCGTGTGGTGTAAGCCTTGACAATTCCGAGCACAAAATCGATCGCGCCCGGCCCCATGCCAACGCCCGTCGCGGCTTGCCCGGCAATCACATTGGAGCTGGTCACAAACGGATAGGTGCCAAAGTCGATGTCCAGAAGCGCGCCCTGCGCCCCCTCAAACAAGATCCGCTTGCCCGCCTTGCGCTTCTCGCTGAGCACTTTCCAGACCGGCGCCGCATAGGGCAGGATCTGCCAGGCAATATCGCGCAGCGCCTCGATCAACGCCTCACGGTCCACCGGCGCGATGCCCAAGCCCTTGCGCAGCGGGTCGTGGTGCTGAAGCGCGCGATCCACACGCGCCACAAGCGTCGCCTCATCTGCCAGATCGGCAACACGGATCGCGCGCCGCCCGACCTTGTCTTCATAGCACGGGCCAATGCCCCGCCCGGTCGTGCCAATCTTTGTGCCTTTGCTCGCCGCGTCTTCGCGGGCGCGGTCAAGCTCGCCATGAATCGGCAGGATCAGCGGCGTATTCTCCGCAATCATCAGGGTCTCGGGGCTGATCTCGACGCCCTGCGCGCGCACGGTCTCGATCTCGCGCATCAGGTGCCATGGGTCCAGCACAACCCCGTTGCCGATCACACTCAGCTTGCCGCCGCGCACAACACCCGAAGGCAGCGCATGGAGCTTGTAAACCTTACCGTCAATAACAAGCGTATGGCCGGCGTTGTGCCCGCCCTGAAAGCGCGCGATCACATCGGCGCGCTCAGACAGCCAGTCTACAATCTTGCCTTTGCCCTCGTCGCCCCATTGTGCGCCGACAACCACTACATTTGCCATGCTGGCCCCCTCAGATTCTGCCTTGAGTTCCGTGTCAAACCCGCGCTCCTATATCGCGCTGTGTGACGGGGCGAAACACCTAATTCGCCGCAGCCCCTCGCAGATCACGGCAGTCAGGCAACAGCAAAGCTCAAATCAGGGCCATACGCTCGGCGCGCTCGGGGTCGGGAAACGGGCGGTAAAGCCCGATATCAACCTCCCCCACCATCTGGTGCACCGTGGTGTAGAGCTGCTCGACTTCCTCGCCCGCCTGTCCGGCATAGCGAAACGCCTGATCAAGCTGGGTCAGATCGTTGACTTCGATCTCAAGCAAAAAGTCGCGCGACTGTGGCGCTCCAAAGCCGAGCTTGCGCCGGCAGAGCCGCCAGCCGAGAATAACCTTATGCGCCAGAAGATGCCCCATCCAGGCCTCAAGCGCCGCCGCAAACGCCAGCGCCTTGGCATTGTCGCGCAGATCAATTTCGCAATGATAAATATTCATTTCAATCCTCTGACAGTCTTTTGCAGCATCCTGACAGGCAAAGCCTACCAAACCCTTAATCCGCAAATCCGGGGCATAAAAACGGGGGCAAAACGGGGGCACAGATTCCTTAACACAGCCTAAAGGCCCGCCCGCCAGCGCACGCTGCGTTAGCTAATTTTTCCTTACCAAAGCCCCGACGGACCCGGTGCACGCTTTGTGCACGCCCTGTGCACGCTTATCACCCCCCCGAAATCGCCCCTCCGGCCCCGCTTAACCATGCCTGACGCAGGCTTAAGCGCCTGTTAAGCAAACCGTGCCGCCCCCGAGCCAAGATCACGGGTTGCACGCCTTCGGGCTTTCCCCTAAAACCCGCCCAGACCAGTCTCAGGCATCGGGCATTTCATGGAAAACGTCGTTCTTATCGTCCATCTCATTTTGGCTTTGGCCCTCATCGGTGTTGTGCTCATGCAGCGCTCCGAAGGCGGCGGCCTTGGCATGGGCGGCGGCGGCGCGGGCGTCTCCGGGCGCGCGGCGGCAACAGCCCTTGGCAAAGTCACATGGATCCTTGCGATTGCCTTTATCTGCACCTCGATCTCGCTCACAATCATCGCGGCGCAAAAGTCCGCAGGTGGCTCGGTGATCGACCGGCTCGGCGATGTGACAGCGCCCGAAGCTGTGCAAGAGGAGAGCGCAACAGATACGCTCCTGCCGCCCGCTGAAGGCGACGATGCGCCGCTCGTGCCCTCCGCCGACTGACCACTACACATTGACCCCGCGTTAAAAAGCGCAACATTATGTTGCGCCTCCATTGCCAAGCGGGGCCGAATCTACTATAGCTCAAATCCCGTGATGATGCGGTCTTTTCAGACCGTTTCGGAGCCTTTTTGAGCGTCCTTCGCACTGCATTCACGGGAGTTACACACATGGCACGTTACATTTTCATTACGGGTGGTGTTGTTTCCTCTCTTGGCAAGGGCCTTGCCTCTGCGGCCCTCGGCGCGCTCTTGCAAGCCCGCGGATTCTCCGTGCGTCTGCGCAAGCTTGACCCCTATCTCAATGTCGATCCGGGCACTATGAGCCCGTTCGAGCACGGCGAGGTTTTCGTGACAGATGACGGCGCCGAAACCGATCTGGATCTGGGCCACTACGAGCGCTTCACAGGCGTCGCCGCCCGCAAGACAGACTCGGTCTCCTCGGGGCGGGTCTACTCCAATGTGCTCGAAAAAGAGCGCCGCGGCGATTACTTGGGCAAGACCATTCAGGTCATCCCCCATGTCACCAATGAAATCAAAGACTTCATCGGCGTTGGCGATGATGAGGTCGACTTCATGCTCTGCGAAATCGGCGGCACAGTGGGCGATATCGAGGGCCTGCCCTTCTTTGAAGCGATTCGCCAGTTTTCCCAGGAGCGGGCGCGCGGACAGTGCATTTTCATGCACTTAACCCTTTTGCCTTATCTTGCAGCCTCCGGCGAGCTGAAGACCAAACCCACCCAACACTCCGTCAAGGAACTGCGCTCCATTGGCCTTCAGCCCGACGTTCTGGTCTGCCGCTCCGAACAGATCATCCCCGAGAAAGAGCGCGCCAAAATCGCGCTGTTCTGCAATGTGCGCCCCGAGGCGGTTATCCCCGCCTATGATCTGAAGTCGATCTATGAGGCCCCTCTGGCCTATCATCAGGCCGGTCTTGATCAGGCCGTGCTCGACGCCTTCCAGATCAGCCCCGCGCCCAAGCCCGAGTTGAAGGTCTGGGAAGATGTCAAAGACCGCATCACCCATACTGACGGAGATGTGAACATCGCCATCGTCGGCAAATATACCCAGCTTGAAGATGCCTATAAGTCGATCAAGGAAGCGCTGATGCACGGCGGCATGGCCAACCGTGTCAAAGTCAATGTCGATTGGGTTGATGCCGAAGTCTTTGATAAGGGCGACGCCGCGCCCCACCTTGAAGGCTACCATGCGATCCTTGTGCCCGGCGGCTTTGGCGAGCGCGGCACCGAAGGCAAAATCAAGGCCGCCCAGTTTGCCCGCGAGCGCAAGGTGCCCTATCTCGGGATATGCCTCGGAATGCAAATGGCGGTGATCGAGGCGGCGCGAAACGTGGCCAAAATCAAAGATGCCGGCTCTGAGGAATTTGACCATGAGGCAGGAAAAAAGCGTTTTGAGCCGGTGGTTTACCACCTCAAAGAATGGGTGCAAGGCAACTATACCGTGACCCGCAAGGAAACCGACGACAAAGGCGGAACCATGCGCCTTGGCGCCTATGATGCCACGCTGGCCGAAGGCTCCAAAGTCGCACAGGTCTACGGCACAACCGCGATCGAAGAGCGTCACCGCCACCGCTATGAAGTCGATGTGAAATACCGCGAAAAGCTCGAAGCCTGCGGCCTGACCTTTTCGGGAATGTCCCCGGACGGCAGCCTCCCCGAGATCGTCGAATGGAAAGATCACCCGTGGTTCATCGGTGTGCAGTTTCACCCCGAGCTGAAGTCAAAGCCCTTCGCGCCGCATCCGCTGTTTGCCGATTTCGTGCGCGCCGCCGTAGAGACATCGCGGCTCGTCTAAGACGCGTCAGGCTTGACGGCCAAAGCCTTTCGCCGCAGCCTTGCCTTCGATCAAACGGGAGAAAAAAGCCATGACCAAAGCCTATTGGGTGGCCCATGTGGATGTCTCTGATCCACAGGCCTATGAGAAATACAAAGCCGCCAATGCAGGCCCCTTCGCCGAGTTTGGCGCGCGCTTTCTGGTGCGCGGCGGCGATCAGGAGGTGCGGGAAGGCGCTGTGCGCAGCCGCACGGTTGTGATCGAGTTTCCAAGCTATGAAGCCGCGCGCGCCTGCTATGACAGCCCCGCCTATCAAGCCGCTTTTGACATTCGCAAAGAGGTCTCGATCGGTGACATGGTGATCGTTCAAGGCTATGACGGGGCCTGACACCACCCGCCGCAAGACTTGACCTTCGCGGCAGGTCGCGCCACCTTGGATGCCACGCATATCGCAAAGGAAAAGCCCGTGCCAAAAGGCTATTGGATTGGTCAGTTAGACATCACAGACCCGGCGATCTACAACACCTACAAGCTCGCCGATGTGGAGCCGTTCAAAGACTACGGCGCGCGCTATGTTGTGCGCGGTGGCCGTCAGGAAAGCCCCGAAGGCCACTGGCGCAGCCGGACCGTTGTGATCGAGTTCCCAAGCTATGACGCCGCCGTCGCCTGCTATCACGACCCCCAGTTCCAGGCGATAATGGCGGTGCGAAAACTCTCCTCCATCGCCGATGTGGTGATCGTGGAAGGCCATGAGCCAGAGGGATAAGCCATGATCAAAGGTCTTTTTGAACGCCTCACCGGCAGCGCCGATCAGCGCGCAACAGACGCCGACGCGCGGCTTGCACTCACAGCGCTTCTGGTGCGCGTGGCGCGCGCCGATTTTGTCTATGACGCCGCCGAGCAGGCCCAGATCGACAAGGTGATAGCGCGCCGCTATGCGCTTACCCCCGAGCAAACCATAGCCCTGCGCGAGGAGGCCGAAGCGCTGGAGGCCACAGCCCCCGATACCGTGCGCTTCACCCGCGCCCTCAAAGACGCCGTGCCCTATGAAGAGCGCACCGGCGTGATCGAGGCGCTCTGGTCCGTTGTTCTCGCCGATCAGAGCCGCGACGCCCATGAGGACGCGCTCCTGCGCGTGGTCGCCAATCTTCTCGGCGTGTCCGACCGCGACAGCCACCTCGCGCGCCAGCGCGCCTCCGGCGCATGATCGCCTCCCTGCCGATGTATGATCTGCCCGCGCTGCACAGCGCCCATGATCGTTTCTGGCAGGCCATCCGCGCAGCCCTCGGCTATGGCCCCGCCACGCTCCTGCGCAGCGGCGATCTCTGGGACCACTGGCAATCGCCCGATCTCTTGCTCTCCCAGACCTGCGGCTTTCCCTATCGCGCGCGCCTGCATGGCCATGTGCAGCTCGTCGCCACCCCCGATTTCGGCCTCCCCGGATGCCCCGCAGGCCACTACACCTCCGTCTTTCTCGCCCGGCGCAGTGACCAGATCACCGCCCTGCCCGAGCTGTCAGGCCGGCGCTTTGCCTTCAACGAGCCGATGTCCCAGTCGGGCTGGGCCGCGCCCAAAACCCACCTCGACAGCCTCGGCCTCAGCGCCGGCGCGCTTGTCCAAACCGGCTCTCATGCCCCTGTCTCTTATACACATCT
>JAHBAM020000202.1 GCA_018500125.2 Roseobacter sp.
ACGCCATTTAAGGAGAACACACCATGGCTATGAAAATTCGTCTCGCCCGCGGCGGCTCAAAAAAGCGCCCTTTCTACCGCGTTGTCGCAACTGACAGCCGTATGCCACGCGATGGCCGCTTCATCGAGAAACTCGGCACATACAATCCCCTCCTCGCCAAAGACAGCGAAGACCGCGTCAAGCTTGACCTGGATCGTATCAAATACTGGCTCGGAGAAGGCGCCCAGCCAACAGACCGCGTCGCCCGTATGCTCGAAGCGGCTGGCCTGCTTGAGAAAAAAGAGCGCGCCAACCTGAAAAAAGGCGAGCCAGGCAAAAAAGCCAAAGACCGCGTCGAAGAAAAAGCCGCCAAAGCCGCCGCCGCTGCGGAAGCGGCTGCCGCGCCCGCCGAAGAAGCCCCTGCTGAAGAGGCTCCTGCCGCTGAAGAAGCGTCAGAAAGCTAAGCCTGATCGGGCTGGGGCCATCGCTGCTCCAGCCCGTCTTCCGGCTCTGTGCCCATGCGCCTCATTTTCCGCCCCATCCGCAGCATTTTATTGATTGGCACGACCTTTCTTGCGGGTGTAGCCTATGAAAAATATAACCACAGTGACCGCTGCCTCGCAGCCGGCGGACACGTCACATTTGGCCTCTGTGAAGGAGCCCGCCCATGAGCGAACCCGTCTGTGTCGGCGTTATCGCAGGTGCCTTTGGGGTGCGCGGCGAAGTCCGCCTCAAAAGCTTCACAGCTGATCCCCAGGATATTGCCCGCTACAGCCCGCTCCTCACAGAAGACGGCACAGGCCGTTTCACAGTCCATATCACCCGCCAGATCAACAACGGCTTTTCTGCGCGCCTGAGCGGCATCACAACCAAAGAACAGGCCGATGCCCTGCGCGGAACCCAGCTCTTTGCCGAGCGCAGCCAACTGCCCTCCCTGCCAGATGACGAGTTCTATCACGCCGATCTGGTTGATCTCACGGTGCTTGACACAGGCGGAGCCGAGCTGGGGCGCGTCAAAGCCGTTCAGAACCATGGAGCCGGAGATCTGTTGGAAATCCAGATCCAGAGTGGCAGCGCCACGGTGCTCTTGCCCTTTACCAAAGCCGCCGTCCCGACCGTGGATCTCGCCACAGGCCGGATCATTGCCGACCCGCCCGACGGGCTTTTTGAATGAGCCATCCACGGGTCCAAGTGATCGTCCACGCCGGGTTTCACAAAACAGGCACAACCAGCCTTCAAAGCTTTTTCTCCCAGAACAAATCCGCGCTCGCGCCCTATCTGGCGTATTATGGCAAAGACGATTTTCCCGCCGCCGGCACACAGGCCCGCCTCTATGCCCAGCGCCCCTTCCCACACCGTCTGTTCAAATTCCGCCGCGCCCTGCGCGCCTTTCTCCAAAGCATCCCCGATCACGCGACAGTCGTGCTCAGCCGCGAAACCTTTTCCGGCGGAATGCCCGGCCATCGCACCCTCTCTGGCCGCCTGATGACATCCTATCAAGGTCCCGCCACGCGGCTGGCAAAAATCATCATATCCGAACTGCGCCGCCGCTTCGGCCCGACAACCGAGATCACGTTTTTCTATACAACGCGCGAGCGCGAGAGCTGGCTGCGCTCTGTCTACGGTCACCTGCTGCGCTCAATCCGCCTCACAGAGGATTACGAAAGCTTCCGCGCCCGCTTTCCCGAGCTGCCCGGCCCTGAAATAGAGGCCCGGCGGCTGGCACAGCGCCTGTCTCCCGTGCCTGTCCATACGGCAGCACTCGAAACCTATGCCAGCGCCCCCGAAGGCCCTGCCGCCGCCCTGCTTGATCTGCTCGAGATCCCGCCCGCCCTGCGCAGCCGTCTGCGGCCTGTGGCGCGCCAGAACACGGCAAACCCGCCCGAGCTTCAGGCAGACTTCCTGCGCCTCAACCGCAGCATCAAAACCAAATCCGCGCTGAAAGCGGCCAAAGAGGCGCTGCTCTAATCCTTTTTCTTTCCCAAAATATCCCGGGGGGAGTTTGAGGGGGGCTGGCCCCCCTCATCCTGTCGGACTGTGCAAAGCACAGTTCGACCCCCTAAAGCACAGCCGCCAGACGGGTGCCCTGATCAATCGCCCGCTTCGCATCCAGCTCACCCGCGACATCGGCGCCCCCGATCACATGAACAGAGACACCCTGTGCTTCCAGAGCCTCTGCGAGGCTGCGCTCGCTCACCTGTCCTGCGCATAAAACGATCGTATCACATTGGATCACACGCGGGGTCTCCCGCGCCGCGCCAAAGCTGACATGAAGCCCCTGAGCGTCGATGCGCTCGTAATTGACCCCGCCAATCATCTCGACATTCTTCATCTTGAGCGCGGCCCGATGGATCCAGCCGGTTGTCTTGCCAAGCCGCTTGCCATGCCGCTCGGCCTTGCGCTGAAGCAAAATCACCTCCCGCGCCGGCGCCTCCGGCTTTGGCCCGTCAGGCGCAAGCCCGCCACGCGTCTCAGCGGGGTCGCCCACGCCCCATTCCTCTTTCCAGCCCGCAAGGTCCAGCGCCGGGCTGACGCCTTCATGGACAAGAAACTCACAGACATCAAAGCCGATGCCCCCGGCCCCGACAACCGCCACGCGCTTTCCGGCCTTTGCCCGGCCGCTCAAAAGATCAACATAGCTCATCACCTGCGGCAAATCCTGCCCCTCGATGTTCGGATCACGGGGCAAAACACCCGTCGCAAGGACCACCTCGTCAAACCCCGAAAGATCGCCCGCGCCCACCTCGCGTCCCAGTTCAAGCGTCACACCATGCTTTGCCGCCATCGTGCCAAACCAGTCGACAAACCCCCGGAATTCTTCCTTGCCGGGTATCTGTTTTGCCATATTCAACTGGCCGCCGATTTCGGTCGCGCGCTCAAACACCGTGACGTCATGGCCGCGTTCCGCCGCCGCAATCGCCGCGCTCATGCCTGCAGGCCCGGCCCCGACAACCGCGATTTTTTTCGCCCCATCCACAGGCTCAAGCCGCAGCTCTGTCTCAAAACACGCGCGCGGATTGACAAGACAGCTCGAAATCTTGCCCTGAAACGTGTGGTCAAGACAGGCCTGATTGCAGGCGATACAGGGCGCGATTTCCGCAGCGCGCCCCTGCTCGGCCTTCACCACAAAATGAGGATCGGCCAGAAACGGTCGCGCCATGCTGACAAGATCGGCGCAGCTCTCTGCCAACACGCGTTCGGCAACATCAGGCATATTGATGCGATTGGAGGTGATCAAAGGAATGCCCACCTTGCCCATCAGCTTTTTCGTCACCCAGGCAAAGCCCGCGCGCGGCACGCTCGTTGCAATGGTCGGGATGCGCGCCTCATGCCAGCCGATCCCTGTGTTGATCATGGTTGCACCGGCTTTCTCGATCTCTTGCGCCAGCTGCACAACTTCCTCATGGGTCGAGCCGTTGGGAATGAGATCAATCATGCTCAAACGATAGATGATGATAAAATCATCCCCCACAGCCCCACGCACGCGCTTCATAATCTCGAGCGCCAGGCGCATTCTGTTTTCATACGAGCCGCCCCAGCGATCGGTGCGTTTGTTCACATGGGTGACCAGAAACTGGTTGATAAAATACCCCTCAGACCCCATCACCTCGACGCCATCATACCCGGCCGCCCTCGCATTCACGGCGGCCGTTGCAAAATCGGCGATCTGCTTTTCAATGCCGGCTTCGTCCAGCTCTTTGGGCGCAAAGGGCGAGATCGGAGACTTAACAGGCGAGGCGCTGACACAATCAGGCCCGTAGGCATAGCGCCCGGCGTGCAATATCTGCATGACAATCTTGCCCCCCGCCGCATGGACACGGTCGGTCACAATCTTATGGTTGGCAATGTCTTGCTCAGAATAAAGCCCCGCGGCCCCCGGAAAAACACCGCCCTCAGGGTTGGGCGCAATCCCCCCCGTCACCATCAGCGCCGCACCGCCGCGCGCCCGCTCGGCATAAAACTCGGCGACACGGTTCCAGTCCTTGGTTTCCTCAAGGTTGGTGTGCATCGAGCCCATAATCACACGGTTCTTGAGTGTGGTATGGCCCAAATCCAGCGGGGCAAGCATATGTGGATAGTGCGACATGGTAAAACTCCCTGATTGCCGCTCAAACTGCGGCAAAACGAGTCTCAAGTCACCCCAAACGCCGCGTCAATCTTTAGGCGCATTCACCCGCTTAGACAGCGCTTCGCGGCTCTCAACACGTTCGGAATAGCGGTCCACAAGATGGTCTTTGATGTCGCGCGTGAGCCAGGTGAATTTCGCAAGCTCCTCCATGACATCGACAACACGGTCATAATAGGGCGAGGGCTTCATGCGCCCTGTCTCGTCAAACTCGTCCCATGCTTTGGCAACAGACGACTGGTTCGGAATCGTCAAAAGCCGCATCCACCGCCCGAGGATGCGCAGCTGGTTGACGGTGTTGAAGCTCTGGCTTCCCCCCTCGACCTGCATCAGCGCCAGTGTCTTGCCTTGCGTCGGGCGCACGCCGCCGATCGGCGCCAGCGGAATCCAGTCGATCTGGGTTTTCATAAGACCCGTCATGGCGCCATGCCGCTCGGGGCTGGACCAGACCATCCCCTCACACCAGAGAACAAGGTCGCGCAGCTCTTGCACCTTGGGATTGCCCTCTGACACATCGTCCACAAGCGGCAAGCCCGCCGGATCAAACAGCCGCGCCTCACACCCCAGCCGCGTCAGAATACGGGCTGCCTCTTCTGCGATGAGGCGGCTGTAGGATGTCTTTCGCAAACTTCCATAAAGGAGCAGGATCCGCGGCTTGTGGGTGCTGCGCTCACGGGGAAACAAAGCCTCAAGCTCAAGCGCCCGGAACGCATCGTCTTTGACATTCGGTGTATCGGTCATGACGTCATTCGGTCTCTACACAATGCCGGCGAAACGCGCGTTTCAACATATCCAGCTCTTGCCGCAACAAATCGACTTCGATGCGCAAATCCTCATCCAAAGCATCGCCCAACAAGATTGAAATACTGGCAAGACACGCCTCCGTCTCGGCATCTACAATCACAATCGTGCGAATGCCATCCGCAATCGCCTCCGCAGGAATCGGCACCGCCATCTCCCATGCGCCGTCTTCGCCACGCTTGAACGTCACGCCCAACAGCGGCTTCCCGTCCAGAATGGCCGTCAACTTGGGTGGCGCCTCAATCGCAGCCCCGTCTGCCCGGCTGACAACAGCCTCCCAGCGCGCTTCGATCATGCGGCGTTTTGTAACGACAAAATCGCTCATTCCGTGCCCCCTAAAGTTCGGCTCTTGGTCTGCGGCTGAAGGTCAGGTCCCGCAATGTCACCTGGTTCATATCCGGCCCCTCAAAAATAAGGTCCAGCCAGATCCGTTCCACCCGCTTTTCATTGATTTTCGAATATGCCAAATCAAATTCAACCACAACATCAGGCTGGTTCAACGGCAGCTCACGAACAATCTGTTCGGTAT
>JAHBAM020000016.1 GCA_018500125.2 Roseobacter sp.
CAGCCTTCACGCGGGGATACAGCCTTGGAGGATCCCCGCCCTAACTTATGGAGTATTCAACATGGCTGGACAGATCCCAGATCTTCACGCCGAGGCACGCACGGGGACAGGCAAGGGCGCCGCTCGTCAGGCACGCCGCGACGGCATGGTTCCCGGAATCGTTTATGGCGGCGAAGGCGAGCCTTTGCCCATCAACATTCCCTTCAACAAGCTTCTGAAAAAGCTCAAAGAAGGCCGCTTCCTCTCGACCCTTTTCAACCTCAAGGTTGAAGGCCAGGAAGACGTGCGCGTGATCTGCCGCAACGTGCAGCGCGACGTTGTCAAAGACTTGCCAACGCATATCGACTTGCTGCGCCTGCGCCGCACGTCAAAAATCGCTCTCTTCATCCACGTTGATTTCATCAACGAAGAGGCCGCCCCCGGCATCAAAAAAGGCGGCGTTCTGACGGTCGTGCGCCCTGAAGTCGAGCTGATGGTGACTGCGGGCGATATCCCCGAGAGCATCACAGTCGATCTGACAGGCATGGACATCGGCGACATTGTTCACATCTCGGATGTGACCCTGCCCGAAGGCGCAAAGCCAACTGTTGAGCGCGACTTCGTCATCGCCAACATCTCGGCCCCATCCAGCCTGCGCTCAGCCGGCGACGATGAGGACGACGCGGCAGAGGCAGAGGCTGAAGGCGAGACAGCCGAATAAGCCGGCCAAAGCCAACCCATCAGAAAAGCCCGCCCTCACCGGCGGGCTTTTTTCATGTCTGCCTCAGACCCGCCGCAGCGCCAGAAGCGTGCCGCGCGAGGCGACAGGGTCATAGGTCAGGCCCGAGCGCGAAAGCATATCCACAATCTCTTTGATCACCTTGGCGCTCTCATACTGCTTGGGGTGCAGCTCGATCACCACCTGCCTGACCGAGCGCGGCCATTGCGACGCGAAAAGATATTGCTCCGCCCCTTCGATATCCATGATCACAAACTGGGGGGCCACATCCGCAAGCAGCGCCCCGATCCTGAGCACAGGCACCTCTACAACGCGCGCACGGCGGTCCTCAAACGCCGCAATCCGCGAGGCCCAAAACTGCTTGGCACAGGCAAAGGCCAGCGTTTGCCCCTCATAGGCCGGCCCCACAACAGCCCCGTGGCGCAGATCAATCCCGGCCACGCCATTGAGCGCATAATTGGCCCTGATGGCAGCAAGCATATCGGGGTTGGCCTCCACCGAGGTCACATTCTGCGCGCCGACAATCCGCGCCGCCAGCGCACCGATATAGCCAAGCCCCGCGCCCAGCTCGAGCACCCGCTGCCCCGCCTTCAGGCGCATCAAGACAGCGCGCGCCTCAGAGCCTTCATACTCGCCCGAGGCGAGCTTGCCGCGGATTTTATCTGTCAACTGCTCCTTGGGGCACAGCAGCGCCACACCATTCAGCTCAAACCGCTCCACAAACCACACTCCCGCTCACCACAGACGCTCACCGGTTGAATCTTAGGCCCCGGATGCCTAAACCACAATAACAACCAGCGTGAGAAAGGCTGCTATGCACATCTTCGTCGGCCTCGGCAATCCGGGCGCCAAATACGCCCAGAACCGTCACAACATCGGCTTTATGGCGCTCGATGAGATCGCCAGCGCCCATGGCTTTGGCCCGTGGAAAGCGCGCTTTCAGGGCCTTGTCAGCGAGGGGCGCTTTGGCTCAGACAAAGTCGTGCTGATCAAGCCCGAAACCTTTATGAACCTCTCGGGCCAGTCGGTCGGCGAGGCGATGCGCTTTTACAAGCTCGCCCCTGATGACATCACGGTCTTTCACGACGAGCTTGCTCTTGCCCCCGGCAAATGCCGCGCCAAGCTCGGCGGCGGCCACGCGGGCCACAACGGGTTGCGCTCGATCCACGCCCACATCGGCCCCGACTATCACCGCATCCGCCTTGGCATCGGCCATCCGGGCCATAAAGACGCGGTCGCACGCTATGTGCTCAACGATTTTGCCAAAGCCGAAGCCGGCTGGCTTGATGATCTGCTGCGCGGCATTGCCGATGGCGCCCCCGCCCTCGCCCAAGGCGACACAGGGCGCTTTATGAACGCTGTTGCCCTGCGTGTGCAGCCGCCCCGTGACACGCCGCGAAAAGCCAAGCCCGCAGATGCGCCGGCTCAGACGCCCGGAACGCCCGACCAGAGGGCCGCGCCAGACGCCCGCAGCCCGATGCAAAAGCTGATGGACAAGTTCAAATAGCCCCCCTTGCGGCGCGCCCCGAAGCCCCTTACGCTTTCTGAAAACGGAGGCATCATGCGCATATTCGGCAAATGGCTTGGCCGCACCCTTCTGGTGCTGATCCTGCTCACAGGCGCGCTCTTGGTTTGGAAACGCGAAGAAGTGACACGGCTGATGGCGGTCAACTCGCTCTTTTCCGCCGAAAAGATCGTGCACAACTTCTCCCATATGGACAGCCTGTTTCTCGCGGCCCCCGTGCCCCGCGGGCAAGCGCCGGTCTCCGAGCTGGTCATCGGCCAGCCCATCACCCTGCCCGATGCCTACGCCCAATGGGTGAGCGCGCGCGCGCTCACGAGTGTGGTGGTGCTCAAAGACGGGCTTCTGCGCCATGAGGCCTATTATCTGGAAACCGGCCCCGACGACCGGCGCATCTCCTGGTCGGTTGCCAAATCCTTTCTCTCGGCCCTCCTCGGCGTGCTCTTGGAAGACGGCACAATCAGCTCAGTCAATGACCCCGTGACCAAATACGCCCCCGCCCTGCGCGGCACAGCCTATGACGGCGCAAGCCTCGAAGATGTCTTGCAGATGGAAAGCGGCGTGCGCTTCAACGAGGATTACCTCGACTTCTGGTCTGACATCAACAAAATGGGTCGTGTTCTGGCGCTTGGCCAGTCGATGGACGGCTTCGCAACCGCACTCACCGAAAAAGACGCCAAAGCCGGACAGAGCTGGCAATATGTCTCGATCGACACCCATATCCTCGGCATGGTGATCCGCGGCGCCACAAACCGCCCCATCCCCGAGCTGCTCGCCGAGCGCATCATCGCCCCCCTCGGGCTTGAGCAAGCGCCCTACTATCTCACAGACGGCCACGGAACCGCCTTTGTCCTTGGCGGCCTCAATCTGACAACCCGCGATTATGCCCGCTTTGGCCAGCTGATCGCCCAAAACGGCCTCTGGAACGGTGTGCAAGTCGTGCCCGCCGCCTGGATCGCCCAAAGCACACGCCCCTCCGCCAAGACCGTCAAAGGCAATACGCAATACGGCTACCAATGGTGGATGCCGGCGGACGCGCGCCAAGGCGAGGTCTTCGCCCGCGGCATCTACGGGCAGTATATCTATATCAACCAGCCCCTCGGCGTGGTGATAGCAATCAACGCGGCCGACAGAGCCTTCCGCGACGCGGGCGTGACGCTCTCCAACATTGCCATGTTCCGCGCCATAGCAGAGGCCGCCCAATGAAAGCTGACGCCCCGATCAATGTTCTTGGTGGTGCGCTCCTGCAGTGCTCCTCAGATCCGCTCACCGGCTATTTCCGCGATGGCGCCTGCAACACCTGCAAGGCCGACACAGGCTCCCATACGGTCTGCGCCGTCATGACAGACGAATTTCTCGCCTTCTCCAAATATGTTGGCAATGATCTCTCGACGCCGCGCCCCGAATTCGGCTTTGACGGCCTGAAATCGGGCGACAGCTGGTGCCTCTGCGCCGCCCGCTTCTTGCAAGCCCACGACGAAGGCTGCGCGCCCAAAGTCTCGCTCGCCGCGACCCACGCCCGCGCCCTCGACATCGTTCCGCTCAGGGTCTTGACGGAACACGCCTTGGACTGAAGGGTTTCGAATTTGCTTCGCAAATCCGACCCGTGAGGGGGCTTTGCCCCCTCACACTCCCCCAGGATATTTCTGGAAAGAGGAA
>JAHBAM020000078.1 GCA_018500125.2 Roseobacter sp.
GGCAGACCCAACGCGCCGCACCATCCTCACCATGCTTTTAGAAGATGACATGGCCGTCACAGATGTGGCCGAACCCTTCACAATGAGTCTCGCCGCCGTGTCCAAACATCTGGCACTGCTCAGCCGTGCAGGGCTCATCTCTCAGGAAAAACGCGGGCGCGTGAAATGGTGCAAGCTCGAGCCTGATGCCCTAAAATCTGCCTCTATCTGGATGCAGGGCTTCGGACAGTTCGAGCCGGTGAACCTTGACGCATTCGAGCGCTTTCTGGAAAGCGAACTGCCCGACACCGCCTAATCCTGGCTCAGGCGCTCCTTCAGAAACTTTGTAATCGCCTGAACTTTCGCCGTGCGGTGCAGATCCATATGCGTAATCAGCCACAAGCTGGCCCCCCACTCAGGCAGGGGGCCAGCGATTTTCACAAGGTCGGGCGCAACATCCTCGGCCCCATCGCCCATAAATCCAAGCCCGATCCCCGCACGGACAGCCGCATTGGCAATCTGGGAATCCCCCGCATGAAAAACAATCTGGCTCGGCGCGGCATGGCTTGTCAGCCATTTATAATAAGGTGCCCCGGTGTTCGCATCGGCGCGGCCAACAAAGCGATGCCCCGTGAGGTCTTCGAGCGTTTCGGGCGCGCCATAGCTGTCGACATAGGTCCGTGACGCATAAAGGCTGACTTCGGTGCGACATAGCTGCTGAACCACATTGTCCGGCTCCTCCGGTTTGCGCGATGCCGCCCGAATGGCGATATGCGCCTCGCCATACTCGAGTTTGAAGACACGCTCTCCCGCCAGATAACGAAGGCTCAGCCCTGCGTGCATATCCTGAAACTCTTTGAGCAAGGGCACAATACGCGGGGCAATTTCCGTCAAGGACGTAATCACCAGCTCACCGCTCACAGCACTGCTTGTGCCATGGATGAGTGATTCGAGCTGTGCAAACTGCTCTGCCGTCGCCTGCCCCACACGCAGCAGCTCCCGGCCCGCCTCCGTCGGCGTATATCCGCGCGCGTGCCGTTGAAACAGCTTTGCCTTCAGACGGTCTTCAAGCGCATCAATATGTCGGATGACGGTTGCATGATGGATTCCCAACACATCCGCCGCGCGACTCACCGTGCCCTCCCGTGCCACATGATAGGCTGTTTTGATCTCGTCCCAGTTGTCCATCGCCGCCGCTCCCGTTTCCATAGCGGCCAGAGTAGCGGGCGAATCGCCTATTGCAATGGCTCGCTGTGAGCCGTCTTGATTTCACGCCTCGCCAGCCGCCAGAACACGCAAGCCGACACAAAAAACGCCCGCACAACAGCTAAGGTCGTGCGGGCGCTCTAAATCCGTTCAGTCAGAAGGACTTACGTGCCGTCAGCGGCGATGATTGCAAGCGTGGAAAGCCCGACAACAGCGAGTGCAGTGAGGGTTCCGCCACCGGCTCCGCCAAGACCCAAGCCAAACAGGCCGCCTTGCGACGATGTTGTGATCAGGGCATCTTCTGACGCTGTTGGGGTGGTTGCTGTATCCGCAGCGGCGAATGTTGGTGCTGCGATAAGGGCGATTGCGGCAAATTTTGCTACAGTTCTCATATTGGACCTCGTTAAAATAATGGTAATTACAGTTTTCAAAGTATCTTTGTCAGCCCCTCACATCAAGCGCTTTGTTCCGTCTTTTTAGGGGTTGGTTAAGATCTGGCAGAAATACCGCTCTTTTGCGCGCTCAAAATGCACAACTACGCTCCCCGCGCAGTGCAACTTGACCGCCCCACATCAAAAGGCTAAGGAGCATTCAATCATACGGAAGTCTTAATCTTCCGGTCTCGCTTGTCGAGATCGCCCCCCGTCAGCGAGTTTCGCCCACGGGGGCGAATTGTCATTGGGCGGCCCGCTTCCTATTTAGGGCTAAAACGCAACGGTGAAGGAGCCGACAAGATGTTTGAAAATCTGTCCGAACGCCTCTCGGGTGTCTTTGACCGCCTCACCAAGCAAGGCGCGCTCTCTGAAGACGATGTCAAAACAGCCCTGCGCGAAGTTCGCGTGGCCCTGCTTGAGGCCGACGTATCCCTCCCCGTGGCCCGCGAATTTGTCAAGAAAGTCGAGGATCAGGCCACAGGTCAGGCCGTCACCAAATCGGTCACACCGGGGCAGCAGGTCGTCAAGATCGTGCATGACGCTCTGGTTGAGACGCTCAAAGGCACAGAAGATCCGGGCCGCCTCAAAATCGACAATCCACCGGCGCCGATCCTTATGGTGGGTCTTCAGGGCGGCGGCAAAACCACCACCACAGGCAAGATTGCCAAGCGCCTCAAAGAGCGTGAAGGCAAGAAAGTCTTGCTGGCCTCGCTCGACATCTACCGCCCCGCCGCGATGGACCAGCTCGCCATCCTCGGCGCACAGATCGGCGTTGATACCCTGCCGATCGTCAAGGGCCAGACACCTGTCGACATTGCAAAGCGCGCCAAACAGCAAGCAGCCCTCGGCGGCTATGATGTCTATATGCTCGATACGGCTGGCCGCCTTCAAATCGACGAAGTGCTCATGAAAGAGGTGGCCGATGTGGCCGCCGTGGTCGACCCGCGCGAAACGCTTCTGGTGGTTGATGGCCTCACAGGTCAGGTCGCCGTGGAAGTGGCCGAAGAATTTGACGCCAAAATCGGGATCACCGGCGTCGTGCTCACCCGTATGGACGGCGACGGGCGCGGCGGCGCGGCCCTCTCTATGCGCGCCGTGACAGGCAAGCCGATCCGCTTTGTCGGCCTCGGCGAGAAGATGGATGCGCTGGAGACTTTCGAACCAGAGCGCATCGCAGGCCGCATCCTCGGCATGGGCGATATCGTCGCCCTCGTCGAAAAAGCGCAAGAAACCATCGAGGCCGAACAGGCCGAACGCATGATGAAGCGCTTCCAGAAAGGTCAGTTCAATATGAACGACCTCAAGATGCAGCTTGAGCAAATGCAGAAAATGGGCGGCATGGAAGGCATCATGGGGATGATGCCCGGCATGGGAAAAATGGCAAAGCAAGTGCAAGACGCAGGCTTTGACGACAAAATCATCACCCGCCAGATCGCCCTTGTCCAATCCATGACAAAACGCGAGCGCGCCAACCCGCAGATCCTTCAGGCCTCCCGCAAGAAGCGCATCGCCAAAGGCGCAGGTATGGAGGTTTCAGACCTCAACAAACTCCTCAAAATGCACCGCCAGATGTCGGACATGATGAAAAAGCTCGGCAAGGGCAAAGGTGGTATGCTCAAACAGGCCATGAAGGGTATGTTCGGCGGCAAAGGCGGTCTTCCCGCCGATCTTGGCCAAGGCATGGACCCCGCCGCCATGGAAGCCGCCGCCAAACAGCTCGGCGCATCTGGCAAGCTGCCCGGTGGCCTTGGCGGCCTCGGCGGCGGTATGGGCCTGCCGCCCGGCCTCTCCGGCTTCGGGAAGAAAAAGTAAATGGCCCTCGCCCTCCACATACCGCGGCTCGAAACCGAGCGGCTCATCCTGCGCGCACACCGCGAGGAGGACTTCCGTTTGGAGGCCGAATTCTACGCAACAGAGGCTTCGCGCTTTGTCGGAGGCCCTGTGCCCGAACACAAGACATGGCGGATGCTGGCGATGATGGTGGGCCACTGGGCCTTTCGCGGCTTCGGCTTCTGGGCGCTCGAAGAAAAAGAGACAGGCCGCTACATGGGCCGCGCGGGCCTGTGGTTTCCCCAAGGCTGGGCCGAGCGCGAGATCGGCTGGACCCTGATGAACCACGCCACAGGCAAAGGCTACGCCACCGAAGCGGCCCTCGCCGCGCGCGCCCACGCCTATGATGTGCTCGGCTGGGACACAGCCATCAGCCAGATTGCTCCGTCCAACACGGCCTCCAAAGCTGTTGCCCGCCGCCTTGGCGCAAGCTTTGAGCAAATGCACCAAGACCCGGAATATGGCGAGATCGAAATCTGGCGTCACCTCGCCCCTGCCGAAATCGTGAACGGCGGAATGGAGGCCTACGCCTGATGCACACAGCAAACATCCCCGTTCTGGAAACCAAGCGTCTCGTTCTGCGCGGCCCCGAAGCCGAGGACTACCCCGACTTCAAGGCCACCTTTTCAAGCTACCGCTCCCGCTTTATGGGCGGCCCGCTCAACGCCTATGAAGCCTGGATGCTTTATGCCGCCGAAATCGGCCATTGGAACATCCGCGGCTATGGTATGTGGATGATCCACGACAAGGAAACCGATGAAACCTACGGCATGGCAGGGGGCTGGAAGCCGGCCCGCTGGCCCGAAGCCGAGATTGCCTGGATCATCTGGCCCGACAAAGCCGGCAAAGGCTACGCCCTCGAGGCGACTCACGCCGCGCGCAGCTACTATTACAAACACCAGGGCTGGGAGACGGCGGTCAGCTATATTGACCCCAAAAATCTCGACAGCATCCGCCTTGCCGAGCGCCTCGGCGCAAAGCGCGACACCGAAGCCGTCACAATCGACGGCTCCGATGCCGTCTACCGTCACCCGTCCCCGGCAAAACTCGATGGCACACAGCTGGCCCATGGCATCGACATGGAAATCAGCCATTACTCTGATCCGTTGTTCAAACCGAAAGGATGGGCACTTGACTGATCCTGTCACCCGCGCCGCGACCCTGCTCAAAGGGCATCGCCAAAGCATAGACCGCCTTGACGCCATTCTCGTCTACACCCTCGGGGAGCGCTTCAAGCACACCCAGGCCGTGGGCAAGCTCAAGGCCGAACACGAGCTTCCCCCGTCCGATCCAGCCCGCGAAGCGGCCCAGATCGCGCGGCTTGAAGATTTGGCGGTTCAGGCCGATCTGGACCCTGAATTCGCCAAGAAGTTTCTTAACTTCATCATCGCTGAAGTCATTCAGCACCACCAAAAACACCAAGAATAACAGGCACCCGCCTGCTACGCCATTTAAGGAGAACACACCATGGCTATGAAAATTCGTCTCGCCCGCGGCGGCTCAAAAAAGCGCCCTTTCTACCGCGTTGTCGCAACTGACAGCC
>JAHBAM020000036.1 GCA_018500125.2 Roseobacter sp.
GTTGGGCAGCCGGAGAGGGAACTGGCCTTGTGGTTCGGCCTGCTCTGTGAAGGCGGCAAGGCCGGCGTCATTGCCCGCCAGAACAAGCAGCCCGCCAAGGTCGATCGAGAGCGCAAGGCTGTGATCGGCCCGGCTTGCGATCCGGGTCACAAGCTGCATCACCTCTGCCCGCCGGCCTGTGTCTGGCTGCCATGTGTCATCGGTGATCGGGTAGACAATCTGCCCGCCGATGAGGCTCTCCTGCATCATCTGGCCCATGGTGTTGACGAGCTCAAAGCCCTGATCGGCGCTCAGCGCGCCGGCGCAGGCGAGCGTGGTATACCAGCCCATCGAGTTGCCTGTCACGGCGAGGACATCAATGTCTTTCAGCGAGAGAAAGTCGGCATAGCTTGCCGCATAGATCAGCGCCGCGGCAGTGTCGCCGCGGGTGTGGCGGGCGACAGAATAGGTGGCCGCGCCGTCAAGCTCTGTCACTGTGTCCTGTCCGCCTGCGCGGCGGATGGCGTCAAAGCGTTGAAAAAGCTCGGCTTTGTCGGGGTTGAGCCGCATCAGGCTGCCCAGGTCGGGCTTGTTATAGGTGCCGCGCCCCGGGCAGATGACCACCGCGCGCCTCATGCGAGAAGGGCCTCGGCGGCGGCGATGATCTGGGCTTCATCCGGCAGGGTCGCGCCGTAGGCGGGGCCTGTGGCGATAAAGCTGTCCTTTGCTGTGACGCGGGCGATGCGGCTGTGATTGGCCTCCGAGAAAAGCGCCATGAGCGCCTCGGCCTGTCCGCCGGTGCGGCGGCATTCATCAACGATCAGCACAGCCTTGCTGTCTTTGGTCGCGGCCAGCAGCGCCTCTTCGGGCAGCGGCGCAAGCCAGCGCAGGTCGATGATGCGAAGATCAATGCCCTTGGCGCGCAGCGCGGCTTCGGCCTTGCGCGACAGGTAATGGCCGTTGCCATAGGTCACAATGGCCAGATCGGTGCCTGTGCCGTGCTGGCCGATCTGGCCCAAGGCGATGCTTTGGTCCGGGGCAGGGTAGCTGCACATCCATGCGTTATCGCCGTCGGCCTCCATATCGCGCATCGGGTAGAGCGCAATCGGCTCCAGAAACACCACCACGCGCTGTTCTTGCTGCGCAAGGCGGACGCATTCGCGCAGCATCATCGCCGCATCTGCGCCCGTGGAGGGGCAGGCGATGATCACACCGGGGATATCGCGCAGAACGGCGATGGAGTTGTCGTTGTGAAAATGCCCGCCAAAGCCCTTTTGATAGCCCAGCCCGGCAATCCGCAGCACCATCGGGTTGGTGAACTGGCCGTTGGAAAAGAACGGCAGCGTGGCCGCTTCGCCGCGGATCTGGTCTTCGGCGTTGTGCAGATAGGCGAGAAACTGGATTTCGGGCACCGGAATAAAGCCGTTTTGGGCCAGTCCGATGGCGAGGCCGAGGATGGATTGCTCATCCAGCACTGTGTCGATCACGCGGTCTTCGCCAAAGCGCTGTTGCAACCGCTGGGTGACGCCGTAGACCCCGCCTTTGCGCCCGACATCTTCGCCGCAGAGCACGATCTCTTCGTGGCGCAGCATGAGGTCTGTCAGCGCCCAGTTGATCAGGCGCGACATCGGCTGGGGCTTGTCCATTGCGTTTATATCGCTGCCAAAGGCGGCTGCGCGGGCCTCGGCGCTCGGGCCATTGCGCGGGGTGACGGCGCGTTTGGGCGGGAGGATCGAGGCCATGACATCGCGCGCTGTGGCAAGGCGCGGGCGCTTGACGGCCTCGGCGGCGGTATGGGTGACGCGCTCAAGCGTTTGGGTATAGATCTCAAGCGCCTCTGACGGGCTGAGCGCGCCTGCCTCAGACAGAAGGCGCACCGAATGCAGCAGCGGATCATTGGCCTCTTCGGCCTCCACGGCGGCTTTGGACATATAGCTCGTGGGCATATCGGCCCCGGCGTGACCATAGAGGCGCACGGTGCGCAAATGCAGGAAAGCGGGCTTGCGGCGGCGGCGCACATAGTCGGCGGCGCGGCGGGCTGCGGCATATGTGTCGTAGATATCAAGCGCGTCGCCATGGAAATACCGCAGGCCCGGACGGTTTTGAAAGCTGGCGGCGATCCAGCCTTCGGGTGTCGGTGTCGAGATGCCGATGCCATTGTCTTCGCAGATAAAGAGCAGGGGCAGCGGGCTTGACTGATAGGCCGCCCAACCTGCCGTATTGAATGCGCCTTGGGCGGTCGAATGATTGGCCGAGGCGTCGCCAAAGGAGCAGGCGATGATGCCGTCTTCTGGCAAGAGCCGGTGCTCGGGCGGATGGCGGCGCGCCAGACCCAGACTATAGGCCGCGCCCACCGCTTTGGGCAGGTGGCTGGCGATGGTCGAGGTTTGGGGCGGGATCATCAGCGCGCGCGAGCCAAGCACCTTGTGGCGCCCCCCCGAGATCGGATCTTCCGAGGAGCAGGCAAACGACAGGAGCATATCCCAGAGCGCGGATTGGCCGGGGACCTGCTCGGCGCGGGCCAGCTGGAAGGCGGCGTCGCGATAGTGGAGAAAGGCCATGTCTTTCGGGCGGAGAGCGGCGGCCACGGCCGCCATGCCCTCATGGCCCGAGGAGCCGATGGTGTAAAAGCCCTGACCGGCTTTTTGCATGGCGCGGCTGGTGCGGTCGAGCGCGCGGCTGAGGCATTGGGTGCGAAACAGGCTGACAGCCTCGGTTTTTGACAGAGCCTCGGTTGCGGGCTTGCCGCTCGGAAAGTCTTGGGCGGCCACCCGTGTCAGAAAGTTTTGGTGAACGATTTCGGCGCGATCCATGGTCTGTCTTTCAGGGCTGGTTGGGGCTTGTTGAGGCTGTTGCCGGGTGTTTCTGTCTCTTATACACATCT
>JAHBAM020000017.1 GCA_018500125.2 Roseobacter sp.
ATCGTGCGCGGGCAAGACGAAGGGACGGAAGATGGGTAACTATATCAAACTGGTTGTGCTTGCACTTATTGCGCTTTTTGCGCTGATTGCGACCAACTACGCGCGCGACCTAGCGTATCTGGTCAATGCGCTGACAGTTGCGCTTGTGGCAGGTGGGCTTTTCATCTGGACGCTGCGCAGAACAGGAGAGCCGGCCAGCACGGTCGATCTTTCCGGCGAATATATGGACGGCGTGGTGCGCGCGGGCGTGGTTGCGACAGCACTTTGGGGTGTTGTGGGCTTCCTTGTCGGGGTCACGATTGCGTTTCAACTGGCGTTTCCCGCGCTCAATCTTGAGTGGGCGCAGGGCTTTACCAATTTCGGGCGCCTGCGGCCCTTGCACACCAGTGCGGTTATTTTTGCCTTCGGGGGCAATGCGCTGATTGCGACCTCTTTTTATGTGGTGCAGCGCACCAGTGCGGCGCGCCTTTGGGGCGGCAATCTGGCCTGGTTTGTCTTCTGGGGGTTCCAGCTGGTGATTGTTCTGGCCGCAACGGGCTATGTGCTCGGTGCGACGCAATCCAAGGAATATGCGGAGCCTGAGTGGTATGTCGATTGGTGGCTGACAATTGTCTGGGTCGCTTATCTTGCGGTTTTTGTGGGCACGCTTGTGAAGCGCAAGGAGCCACATATTTATGTGGCCAACTGGTTCTACCTCAGCTTCATCATCACGGTTGCGATGCTTCATGTTGTGAACAACCTGAGTATCCCTGTCAGCATTTTCGGCTCGAAGTCGGTTCAGGTGTTCTCGGGTGTGCAGGATGCGATGACGCAGTGGTGGTATGGGCATAACGCCGTGGGCTTCTTTCTCACAGCGGGCTTTCTGGGGATGATGTATTACTTCATTCCAAAGCAGGCCGAGCGCCCTGTGTTCAGCTACAAGCTGTCGATCATCCACTTCTGGGCCTTGATCTTCATTTATATCTGGGCCGGTCCACACCACTTGCACTACACAGCGCTGCCGGATTGGGCGTCGACGCTGGGCATGGTGTTTTCTATTGTGCTCTGGATGCCGTCTTGGGGCGGTATGATCAACGGTCTGATGACGCTTTCGGGCGCTTGGGACAAGCTGCGCACCGATCCGATCATCCGTATGATGGTGATTTCGGTCGGCTTTTACGGTATGTCCACATTCGAAGGGCCGATGATGTCGATCCGGGCGGTGAACTCGCTGTCGCACTATACTGACTGGACCATTGGCCACGTGCACTCCGGTGCGCTCGGCTGGAACGGCATGATCACCTTTGGCGCGCTTTACTTCCTTGTGCCTAAGCTCTGGAACCGCGAGCGGCTTTACTCCTTGCGGCTTGTGAGCTGGCACTTCTGGCTCGCCACCATCGGGATCATTCTCTATGCGGCCTCGATGTGGGTGACCGGCATTATGGAAGGTCTGATGTGGCGTGAAGTGGATGCCAACGGTTTCCTTGTGAACTCGTTTGCCGACACTGTGAGCGCGAAGTTCCCGATGTATGTTGTGCGTGGCTTGGGCGGGACCCTGTTCCTCACCGGCGCAATCATCATGTGTTACAACCTCTGGATGACGGTCAAACGTTCGCCGGCAGTCGATGCCACGAACCAGCTCGTCCCAGCAGAATAAGGAGGGATAGAGAATGGCTATTCTTGACAAACACGCGATCCTTGAGCGCAACGTGACGCTTCTTGCGATCTTTGCCTTCCTTGTTGTGACAGTTGGCGGGATTGTGCAGATTGCACCGCTTTTCTGGCTCGAAAACACCATTGAGGATGTAGAGGGTATGCGCCCCTACACCCCTCTGGAGCTGGCCGGGCGCGACATCTATGTCCGTGAGGGTTGCTATGTCTGCCACAGCCAGATGATCCGCCCGATGCGCGACGAAGTGGAGCGCTACGGCCATTACTCACTGGCGGCGGAGTCACAATATGACCACCCGTTCCAGTGGGGCTCAAAGCGCACCGGGCCAGACCTTGCGCGCGTTGGCAACCGCTACTCCGACGACTGGCACGTCGACCATTTGCGCGACCCGCAGTCTGTTGTGCCTGAATCTGTCATGCCCAAATACGGCTTCCTTGAAAACAAGATGATCGAGGGCGAATATATGGGCGATCTCTTGAAGACACACGCTTTTGTGGGTGTGCCTTACAGCGAGGAGATGGTGGCGAGTGCGCAGGCCGACTTCCTCGCACAAGCGGACCCTGACAGCGACTATGACGGCTTGCTTGAGCGCTATGGTGACAACGTCAATGTGCGTAACTTTGACGGCCAGCCCGGTATCTCGGAAGCGGATGCGCTGATTGCCTATCTTCAAATGCTTGGCACGCTGGTCGACTTTTCGACCTTCACTGCCGATGCAAGCCGCTAGGGAGGGAGAGAGATGGAAACCTATTCACTCCTGCGGCAATTTGCAGACAGCTGGATGCTTCTGGCCTTGTTCACCTTCTTTGTGTGCATGATCCTCTGGGTGATGTTTCGTCCGGGGGCCAGCAAGACCTATAGCGATGTAGCGAATATCCCGTTCCGGCATGAAGACAAGCCTGCGCCAGCCAAGATTTCTGGCGGCGAAAAGGAGGCCTAAGACATGGCAAAACAACCTGTAAAAAAAGAAGATCCTTCAACCACCGGCCACAGCTGGGACGGTATTGAAGAGTTCAACAACCCCTTGCCGCGCTGGTGGCTGTGGATTTTCTATGCCTGTATCGTCTGGGGGATCTGGTATTCTGTTGCCTATCCTGCCTGGCCCGGGATCAAGAGCGCCACGGCTGGTTATCTTGGCTTTTCCACCCGCGCCGAAGTGGCGGCTGATATTGCCTCGGTTGAGGCGCAGAATGCCGCGATCAACGAAAAGCTCGCCTCTGTCGAGCTGGCCTCGATTGCCACAGACCCCGAGCTTGAGGGCTATGCCAAATCCGCCGGATCTGCTGTCTTCAAGACATGGTGCGCGCAGTGTCACCAGACCAACGGTGCGGGCGCCAAAGGCTACCCGAACCTGCAGGATGATGACTGGCTCTGGGGCGGCACGATGGAAGACATCCATCTGACGCTTCTGCACGGCATTCGCAGCGAGACAGACGATGACTCGCGCTACTCCGAGATGCCGGCTTTTGGCCGTGACGAGCTTCTGGAAGATGAAGAAATCAGCCAGGTGGTCAATTATGTGATGTCTTTGACCCCCAATGTGAACCCGCCTCAAGACCCCTCCCTTGTCGCTGCCGGCGCTGTTGTCTTTGAAGACAATTGTGCGGCCTGCCACATGGAAGACGGCACGGGCGACCGCGCACAAGGCGCGCCAAACCTCGCCGATGCGATCTGGCTCTATGGTGGGGATTATGCCTCCATCAGCGAGACGGTTCACAACTCGCGTTTTGGCGTGATGCCTGACTGGAACGAACGCCTCAGCGAAGCGCAGATCCGCGCTGTGGCAACCTATGTTCACCAGCTTGGAGGTGGTGAATAAGCAGTTCCGAGGGCGTTCGCGCCCTTGGAAGAGACACCGGCGCTTCCGTCCTGTTCGCGCGTTTCCTGGAAGGTCCGGTGTCTCTATTTCTTGCAAAGCCGAAGGGGTCGCCCTTCGGCTTTTTGCTTTTTGCGGCGGGTGTTTGGGCGTTTTTGGGCGTGGCGTGGAGAAATCTGAAGAAAAGATACGTCAAAAATATAAATTTGATGCAGGTCAAAGAGGAACGCGGCCCGGACTGCGAACATTGCAGGGAAGAAACCCATCTAACGGAGTGAGTCCGTGTCTGATTCTGACATCAACACCCCCCCCAGCCTCTATGCTGCCCGCGAACCTGTTTTCCCCAAAAAGGTTTATGGCAAGTTTCGCAACCTCAAGTGGCTGATCATGATTGTTGCCTTGGGCATCTATTATATCACCCCGTGGATCCGCTGGGACCGTGGGCCAAGCCTGCCTGATCAGGCCGTGTTGGTGGATCTGGCGAGTCGTCGTTTTTACTTCCTCTGGATCGAGATTTGGCCGCATGAGTTCTACTTTGTGGCGGGTCTTCTTGTGATGGCGGGTTTGGGGCTGTTTCTGTTTACCTCGGCGCTGGGGCGCGTTTGGTGTGGCTATGCCTGCCCCCAGACGGTCTGGACCGATCTCTTTATCCTTGTGGAGCGCTGGATCGAGGGCGACCGCAACGCGCGGCTGCGCTTGCACCGCCAGAAGACATGGGACTTTGCCAAGCTGCGCAAGCGGCTGACCAAATGGTTGAGCTGGCTTCTGATTGCGCTGGCGACGGGTGGGGCCTGGGTGTTTTATTTCACTGATGCGCCGACGTTGCTTGGCAATCTGGTGCAAGGCACAGCGCATCCTGTTGCTTATACGACCATCCTTGTTTTGACCGGCACAACGTTTTTCTTTGGCGGGTTTGCGCGTGAACAGATTTGTATCTACGCCTGCCCCTGGCCGCGGATTCAAGCGGCTATGATTGATGAGGACACGCTCACTGTGGCCTATCGCGACTGGCGGGGCGAGCCGCGCGGCAAGCTGCACAAAGGCGCTGTTTCGCCGGAGAATGGCGATTGTATTGATTGTATGGCCTGTGTGAACGTCTGCCCCATGGGCATTGACATCCGCCATGGCCAGCAGATGGAATGTATCACCTGTGCGCTTTGTATTGATGCCTGTGACGAGGTGATGGACAAGATCGGCAAGCCGCGTGGCTTGATCGATTATATTGCGCTCACCGATGAAACCAACGAGCGCGCGGGGATGAAGCCCAAGCCGATCTGGAAGCACGTTTTGCGACCACGCACCATTCTTTATAC
>JAHBAM020000173.1 GCA_018500125.2 Roseobacter sp.
AAGGTGCCGGGACCCCCGAGCCCTACACCTACGCTTTCTCGGGCGGCTTCGGATGTGAAGAAGAGCCACTTGCCCGCCGGTCTGGAGGCGGTGAGTGGCGGGGCGACCCGGTCGGCCTCTGTGCGCGCGGGTCTCGCGGCCCTTGAGGGCCGTGGCTTCAGCCATGTTCTGATCCATGACGCCGCCCGCGCCTGTGTCTCTGCGGCGGTTGTGTCCGGCGTGATCGAGGCGCTCAAGAGCGCCGAGGCGGCGGCGCCCGCGCTGCCGGTGACAGATGCGCTCTGGCAAGGCGATGCAGAGGCCGGGCGCGTCACAGGCGCGGCCTCCCGCGACGGTTTGTTTCGCGCCCAGACGCCACAGGGCTTTGCCCTGCCCGCCATTCTCGCCGCGCATCGCGCCCATCAGGGCGCAGCCGAAGATGATGTGCAAATTGCCCGCATGGCCGGGCTTGATGTCGCGATCACCCTGGGCGATGAAGACAATCTAAAGCTCACCCACGCGCAGGATTTTGCCCGCGCCGAGCGCATCTTGAGAGGCACTATGGACATACGGCTTGGCAACGGATTTGACGTTCACGCCTTCACTGAAGGCGATCATGTGGTGCTCTGCGGCGTCACGATTCCGCATAGCATGGCCCTACTCGGCCATTCCGACGCAGATGTCGGAATGCACGCCATCACCGATGCGCTCTATGGCGCATTGGCCGAAGGCGACATAGGCCGCCACTTCCCGCCAAGCGATCCCCAATGGAAGGGCGCAGCAAGCCATATCTTTCTGGCACACGCCTGTGATCTGGCCCGCTCCAAAGGCTATGAGATCGGCAATATCGACTGCACGCTGATCTGCGAACAGCCCAAAATCGGCCCCCATGCCAGCGCCATGCAGGCCGAGCTGGCCCGCATCATGGGGCTTGGGCCATCGCGCATCTCCGTCAAGGCGACAACCTCGGAGCGCCTCGGCTTTACCGGCCGCGAAGAAGGCATCGCCGCCCTTGCAACCGCAACATTGGTGAAACCATGAAATCTCTCGCAACCCTCGCAGGCACCTTCTTTTATGTTGGCTATCTGCGCCCCTTTCCGGGGACATGGGGCTCGGCCGCCGCCCTGCCCGCCGCCTATGCGCTCACTCTCTTGGGCGGCCCCTGGCTTGTGGCCTTCGGCGCGCTCGCAGCCTTTCTCATAGGCTGGTGGGCCACGGCGGTGATGATCGAGGGGCAAGACAATCACGACCCCTCCGAAGTCGTGATCGATGAGGTCGCGGGCCAATGGATTGCGCTGTTGCCGGTGCTGATCGGCGCATCGCACGCAGGCCTTGACGCCCTCGCGCTCTGGCCGGGTTGGCTGGTGGCCTTTGTCGGCTTTCGGGTCTTTGATATCCTCAAGCCGGGGCTGGTCGGCTGGGCCGATCGCCGCGGCGATGCACTGGGCGTCATGCTCGATGATATCATCGCAGGTGTCGCCGCAGCGCTCGCAGTCGGGCTTGCGGCCTTTATCTGGCACGGGCTCTTGATGTGAGCGCCGCGGCCCTGCTTGACTCCGCCCGCGCCGCCGGGCTGACCCTTGCCACAGCCGAGAGCTGCACCGGCGGTCTGGTCGCCGCCGCCCTGACAGAAATCGCCGGCAGCTCCGATGTCTTTGAGCGCGGCTTTGTCACCTATTCCAACGCCGCCAAATGCGAGATGCTCGGGGTCAACGCGCAAACGCTCGCGCACCACGGCGCTGTTTCGGAGGCGGTCGCGCGCGAAATGGCCGAGGGCGCGCCCGCCCATTCTGCCGCCGCCCTCGCTGTTTCGGTCACGGGGATCGCCGGTCCGGGCGGCTCCGAGCACAAGCCCGAAGGCCGCGTCTGCTTTGGCCTCGCCGCACAGGGCAAGCCCACCCGCACAGAAACCCGCGAGTTCGGCGCGCTGGGCCGCGCCGAGGTGCGCAAGGCGGCCACGGCCCATGCGCTGGCCTTGCTCATGGCCGCCACATCCACATAATGCCCAGCTTTCGGGCATCGACCCCAAAAACCGCCTAAATTTCAGGCATTCCGCAAAACGCCTGCGATTTAAGCGCACGCGCCCCTTCTTTCAGCACTCCGCCTGCGCTTTGAGCACTTCAAACAGAGAAGGAATGCTCAAAATGAACGGAGCCGACACCGCTTGGATCATCGTCGCAACTGCGCTGGTCCTTTTCATGTCCCTGCCGGGCCTTGCGCTCTTTTATGGCGGCCTTGTGCGCGCCCGCAATGTGCTCAGCGTCTTTATGCAAGTCTATGCCATCGCCTGCCTGATGAGCGTGCTCTGGCTTGCTGTGGGCTACTCGATCGCCTTTGGCGGCGCTGGCGCTTACTGGGGCGGGCTGGGCAAGGCCTTTCTCTGGGGTGTAGAGGCTGACAGCCTCACGGGCAGCCTGCCCGAAATCCTCTTTTTTGCCTTCCAGATGACCTTCGCAATCATCACCCCGGCGCTGATTGTGGGCGCGTATGTGGAGCGGATCGGCTTTGGCTTTGTGCTGCTGTTCTCGGGCCTCTGGATGCTTTTGTGCTATGCGCCGGTCGTGTCCTGGATCTGGGGTGGCGGGTTTCTCTCGGATGGCGGCCTGTTTGGCGAAACCGGCGTGCGCGACTTTGCAGGCGGTATTGTCGTGCATGAAACAGCGGGCCTTGCGGCCCTCGTGATTGCCGTTGCCCTCGGCCCACGCCGCAACCAGACCACCCCGCCGCACAACCCCGGTTATGTCTTTATCGGCGCGGCTATGCTCTGGGTGGGGTGGTTCGGCTTTAACGGCGGGTCCCAGCTCGCCGCCGATGGCGGCGCGGCCATGGCCCTGACCGTCACCCATATCTCCGCTGCCACAGCCTCGCTCAGCTGGGCGCTCTGGGAGCGCATCAAATATGGCAAATCCTCGCTTGTCGGCCTTGTCACAGGCACAATCGCCGGGCTGGCCAGCATCACCCCTGCCTCGGGCTATGTCGGCCCTGTTGAGGCGCTGCTGATCGGCGCGGTGGCCGGTGTGCTTTGTCAGGAGGCCGTGACCCTCATTCGCCACACCCTCAAGATTGATGACACGCTCGATGTCTTCGCCGTCCACGGCGTCGGCGGGATCTTTGGCACGATCATGATCGCCGCCTTTGGCGAAGGCTCTTGGGCCGCACAGCTCGGCAGCCTTGCCATTGTCGGTGTCTTTACGCTGGTGGTGTCCTATGCGCTGCTCAAGCTCTGCGCGCTGATCACGCCGCTGCGGGTCGATCACGAAACCGAAGTCAACGGGCTTGATCTCGCCGTTCACGGCGAGCGCGCCTACGACCACAGCTCCTAAGCCGTGGAGGCGCGGGCGCCCTTCGGGGCGCTCGCGCCTCTCCCTTTAGGCGCCGATCACAGCCAGAAGAGCCGCCCTGTCGGCGCCCTTCACCACATCCCAATATCGCGCCGCCTCGCCCTTGGGCAAAACGCCCTCGCCCTTGGTGAGTAGCTTTGCAAGCCGCGCCTCAAAGCCCATCGGCGCGCGCAAATCATGCGCCACCACGATCTCTTGGCCGCCAGCGTCAAGCGTGACAGAGCAGGCCTCCTCAGCCACCGCCTCATCCGCAATCACATCGACCCGCGCCATCAGATCGCGCGTCGCCTGCGTCATCGGAAACAGCCCCTGCAAGCCCGCCTCATCCACAGACGCGCCGCCGCTGAGCACGAGCAGCGTCGCCAGAGCGCGATAGGAGAATTTCGCTTCAAGCGCATCGCGCACCATAAGCTTGTTGCAAACGCTCATCCAGCGCGGATGGGTGCGCACCGTGATCCGCTCAGGCTCGGGCGCAGGCACCCGCTGCAAAGCCGCGCGCAGCGCCTCGATCATAGCGTGCGTGCCATGACAGCAGGGGTAAAACTTATGCGTGACCGCCTCAAAAAGCCATGTCTCGCCCATCCCCTCCCAGGCCGCGTTGTCCTTGATGCCGTGATGGGTCTTGGCAAAGGCTTCAAACACAGCCTCAGAGCCAGACAGCCCCGCTTCAGCCATCAAGACAGCTTCGACACCGTTGGCCGCCGCCATACCCGCATTCACAGGCTTCATCGCGGTGCCAAACTGCGCTTTCAGCCCGGCCGCAAAGCCGCAAGCATTGCTCAAGGCGGCGCGCGCGTCGCTGTGCCCGGCCGCCACACCCGCCGCCACAGCCGCGCCGATGGCCCCCGCTGTCGCGGTCTGGTGATAGCCGATCTGATAATGATCCCGCCCGAGCCAGACCCCAAAGCGCGTCGCGGCCTCAGCGCCCATCAATGCCGCCCGCAGGATTGTCTCAAAGGAGGCACCGCGCGCCTCGCCCATCGCCACAGCCGCCGGAATCACAACCGTGCTCACATGGCCGATATGGGCAAAATGCGTATCGTCATAATCCAGCGCATGGCTGACAGTGCCATTGGCCAGCGCCGCCATCCGCGCAGAAGCGCCGCCGCCAAAGAAGAGCGAAGCCTCCCCCTCACCGCCCGCATAGGCCAAGGCGGCTTCGGCCACGGCGTCTCCCCTCGCGGCGCGCCCCACGATCAGCCAATCCAGCAGACACAGACGCATCACATTAAGGGCCGAGCGAGGCAACTCCGCCTCCCGCTGCGTCTCATAGAACGCCGCCAGTTTCTCATGTGCCGTCATCCGTAAAGCGCCTCTGCGCGGGCCTCAAAGGCTTTCACAATCCGCTGCATCGCCTCATAAAAGAACAGCCCGCCGGCTTTCTGCAACAAGAAGTTGCGGAACTCAAAGTCCACATCAAAGCGCACTTCACACCCGCTCTCATTGGGCACAAACTGCCAGTTCGAGCGCATATATTTGAACGGCCCGTCCAGATATTCGGTTTCAATTCGCCCCGCCTCTTCAAACAGCCGCACACGGCTGCCAAAGCGCTCGCGAAACACCTGAAAGCCGATCACAAGATCCGCCAGCATTTCTTCGCCGCCTTCAATCGGCGTCAGAGAGCGCACCCGCGCCGCAGAACACCATGGCAAAAACTCGGGATAGCGCGCCACATCGCCCACAAGCTGGAACATCTGGGCCGGGCTATAGGGCAAAACCCGCGTCTCTTCGTGCTGGGGCATGGGGCCTCTTAAGTTTCGCGTTTACAGTGGCCCCCCATTTCGTATGGTAGCGCGCAGAATTCAAGGGGGAAGCATGCCTGAGCGTCCATATGTCATCGACGAGCTTATCTCGGCCAAAGCCATCGCGGCACGGATCGAAGAGCTGAGCCGCGCGATCAAAAAAGAGTTTAAAGACACCGACAAGCTCGTCGTCGTGGGCCTTTTGCGTGGATCGTTTGTCTTTATCGCCGATCTGGTGCGCGAGCTTGATCTTGCCGTGGAGGTCGATTTTCTCGAAGCCAGCTCTTATGGCGACAGTATGGAAAGCTCGCGCGAGGTGCGCATCCTCAAAGACATCCGCGGCCAGATCGAAGGCCGCGATGTGCTTGTGGTCGAAGATATCGTCGACACGGGCTTCACTCTGGAGCACGTGTTGCACCTTCTGGAAAGCCGCAAGCCGCGCAAACTGCGCACCATCGCCCTGCTCGACAAGCCGACCCGCCGCGAAACAGCCGTGAAGGCCGACTGGATCGGCTTTGAAATCCCCGATGAATTTGTCGTCGGCTACGGCATCGACTTTGCCCAACGCAATCGCAACCTGCCCTTTATCGGCTGTGTGCGCTTTCTGGCCGAGGGCGAAGCCTAGGCTTTACTTGCGCCGGCGACGCTCTATCCTGATCTCTGTTGATGGAAGGAGTGTCATGCGCCGCCTCTTGATCCCTGTGCTCGCACTCGGGCTGGTCTCTGGCTTTGCCCTCTGGCAGATGAGCCGGCCCAAACAGCTCCCCGAGACGGCCCTCGCCGGTTTTGTCGCAGATGCGGCCCTTGGCGAAGCCGTGTTTCACGCCGCAGGCTGCGCCTCTTGCCACGCCGCCCCCGAGGCCACAGGCGCGGACAAACGCCTGCTGTCTGGCGGGATGCGCTTTGCCTCACCCTTCGGCACATTTATCGCGCCCAATATCTCCCCCGATCCGCGTCACGGAATTGGCGGCTGGAGCAAAACCGATCTGGCAAACGCCATGCTCTTTGGCACATCGCCCGACGGCCAACATTACTATCCGGCCTTTCCCTACGGCTCCTATGGCCGCATGACCCACAGACGCGAGGGCCTGCAAGACATCGCCCATCTGCACGCCTCCCTGCAAACGCTGCCCGCCTCATCGGCCCCAAGCCAGCCCCATGAGGTCGGCTTTCCCTTCAATATCCGCCGTGGCCTTGGCCTCTGGAAGCGGGTGTTTCTACAGGATGACTGGGTCGCGTCCGTGCCGCTTGACAGCGCGCCACTCCAGCGTGGTCGCTACCTTGTCGAGGCGCTCGGCCATTGCGGCGAATGCCACACCCCGCGCAACCTGCTGGGTGCGCCCCAGACTGACCAGTGGCTCACAGGGGCCGCCAACCCGTCGGGCACAGGCCGCATCCCCGCGATCCATGCGCTGGACTGGAGCGAAGCAGACATCGTCTATTACCTTGAAACAGGCTTCACCCCCGATTTTGACAGCGCCGGCGGCCACATGGCGGCCGTGGTTGAAAACACGGCCAAACTCCCCCCATCAGACCGCGCCGCAATCGCCGCCTATCTCGTGGCTCTGCCTTAATTGGAGCGGAGAAATATCACAGGCTCGCGTGACATCCTCGCCTCACACAGTTAAATTTTATAAGTTTTTATTATATAAAGCTTGAGCGCCAACCGCTCAGACCCTAACAGATGTGTGAAATAACACTTATTTTTGCTCAGCAAAGCAGACAGGGTTTAGCATGAAAATTATACATTTTGTTACAGGTTTAGCCCTGATATCGGCGACAACTGCCAAGGCTGAAACCCGCTTCCAAAATGGCGTCACACTTGACGGATATATTGAGCTTGGGCAGGTGCACACACTGAACAGCAACAATGGAGACCACAACCAAAGCCTGTTGCGCGCGGATATTGATCTGTCGTATCGGCCCACCCCAACCGGATATGGCATAACACTTGGCATAGACGGCTACGGCGGCTCTATTGAACAGGAGGTCGCAGTTCACCCCGCCCTTGAGTATAGCACATCCCTTGGAACCGTCTCTCTTGGCGCGCCCCGCTCTGTGGTTGATCGTGGCTATCTGCCCAGCTTCACACTCGGCAACAGCTCCTATGCCTCTTTGGAGTATTATTCCCTCTATCGGTCAGCGGTCTCAATTTTCAATCTGGAACACTCAAATATCCCCTATGGCCTTCGCTATGATGGCGCACTGGGTCAGACCAAAATCGGATTTTCAGCCCATAAATTAAACAACCGCCGCAGAGGCAGCATCCGCGGGGATAGCTATAGCCTCGCCCTCTCGCGTCATATTGACACAAAAACGCTCTTGGGCCGCCTTCACCTTTCAGCCGCCCGCGAACGTGTCAACTATGACAATGGGGACTACCACACAGGTCATCACCTCGGCGTAGAGACTGTGAATGGCCCCACAACTCTTGGTGTGCTCTATAAAGAAGAGGGTGTTGCGTTCCAATACCAAACCCTCGTGGCATACGTCAATTATACATTCAAAGACAATCTCAAGCTGACGGCCTCTTTCGGCAGATTGGATAGCCCCTTTTCAAGTTTGCATTCGTTCTTGGCTGCCTTCAATTATTACGGCCTCGGTCTGGAATATACCCTGAAGTCCAACGCCTATCTCAAAGCAAGCTTTACAGACGCGTCAAACAATCTCAACGGCCCATCTGGTGAAATCATGATGGGTTGGAAGTTCTAACCTCTTCTAAATAAAAAAAACGCCCCGCGAATTTCGGGGCGTTTTCTATCATTGGGATAAAGTCTTAGGTGCCCTCAGCCCTGCGCGAGCTTCTTTTCGCGCGCCGCGCGCAGCCGTGCGAAATCATCGCCCGCATGATAGCTTGAGCGCGTCAGCGGAGTCGCCGACACCATCAAAAACCCTTTGCCATAGGCCGCCGTCTCATAGGATTTGAACTCGTCAGGATGCACAAAGCGGTCGAGCACATGGTGCTTGGGCGTGGGCTGCAAATACTGCCCGATGGTGAGAAAATCGATGTCCGCCGCGCGCATATCGTCCATCACCTGCATCACAGCCTGCTTGTCCTCGCCAAGGCCCACCATAATACCCGATTTGGTGAAAATGGACGGGTCCAGCTCTTTCACCCGCTGCAAAAGCCGCAGGCTGTGGAAATACCGCGCACCGGCACGCACCTCGGGGTAAAGCCCCGGAACGGTCTCCAGATTGTGGTTGAACACATCAGGCTTGGCCTCAACAACAATCTCAAGCACCGCCGGATCACATTTCAAGAAATCGGGCGTCAGGATTTCGATTGTGGTGGCGGGCGCGCGGTGGCGAATGGCGCGAATGGTCTGGGCAAAATGTTCCGCCCCGCCGTCTTCCACATCATCGCGGTCCACCGATGTGATCACCACATGGTTCAGCCCGAGCTTTTCAACAGCATGGGCCACCCGCCCCGGCTCGAACGGATCAAGCTCCTCAGGCGGCTTTCCCGTGGCAATATTGCAAAACGAGCAGGCCCGCGTGCAAACCTCGCCCATGATCATCATGGTGGCGTGGCCCTGGCTCCAGCATTCGCCCGCATTCGGGCAAGCGGCTTCCTCGCAGACCGTGGTCAGCTTGTGCTCGCGCATGATCTCATGGGTCTTTTTATAGCCGTCGCCCTGAGGCGCCTTCACCCTGATCCAGCTCGGCTTGCGCGGCTGGGCGTTGTCGGGCTTGCGGGCCTTCTCCGGGTGGCGGTGTTCGGGTATCTTCAGATCACGCATGAGAGAGTTTCCTTCACAGTTCGCCCACCCATAGCCAAAACGCCGCGCCCTGTCACGCAGGAAGCGCGGCAAGCCGCTCTGCATCCGGCGCAGAGCGCGCGCGCCTCACCCGATCATTTTGGTGCCCTCTCCCAGCCCCTCATAATAGCGCGCCAGACGCTCCAGAGCGATGCGCAAGACAATCTTGCCCGAGCGTGCCGACCAGCCAAGCGCCTGCTCGGCGCTTTCCACGCCCTCAAGCTGGCAACAACAGCGCAGCGCCACATCGCCCAGCCCCGGCCCCAGCAAAAGCAGCGCCGCCGCAACCCGGTCCGCCGCCGCCTCCGCACTCAAAGGCTGGGTCTTGCGCCGCGCCGGCTGGGTCTCATGGGCCAAAACTGCGGCCCAATCATAACTTGCGCCCGAGGCCATCTGCGCCAGTTCATAATCCTCGCGCAGCCGCTCCCCCGCGCTGACCTGCGCCGCCTTCAGAAACAGACGGCCATCCTTCTCGCGCCGCCGAGACAGGATCATCAAAGGCGTTTCGCCCAAGGTGCTGCGCCGGCGCAGCGATTTTGCGCCGCTTGCATCAACGTGTATCTGCCCCTCGGCCATGCCGCGGGCGCGGTTCTCGCTCTGCGCCAGAAGCCCGCCCAAAGCCGCGCGCCCCGCAGATGTGATCCGATACCGCGAGATCCGCCCCTCCGTGGCACAGGCGATCCAGTCCTTGACCGCCAGCGCCTGCGCCACGGCGCGCTCCACAACAGCGGTGCGGGTGGTCGTGCCCGCCTCCGTCTCGCGGACCACAACGCCCTTTTCCATATCATTCGCCAGCGCCAGAACAGCGCCCGGCTCGCTCAACCGGCGCAAAATGCGCCGCGCCTCGGCGGCAAAAGTCTCGTCATCAGGCAAACAGGGGCTTTCGGGGGGCATTACATGGATCAAAGCAGGCTCCTTTTTGGTCGTGCCGGGGGCGTTCGGGCAGGGCTTCACAGTCAAACGGCTGAACGCCTCGTCAATCAGGCTTTCGTCGCGCAAGCGCTCCCAACGGCTGATTTGCCGCGAAATGGTCGAAGGATGACACTGGCTCAGCCGGCTCAAGGCCCGGATCGACACCCCGAGTTCGGTATGGGCCAGATAGGCCAGCGCCGAGCTGGGAAACCACTGTGGCCAACGGCCTTGCCCAGCCCCGAAGCGCTCCGTATCGGCCAGTTCAAAGCGAATGACAGTCATCCAGTATCCTCACGTTATCCACAGATTTCTCCACAGGTTTGTCCACAACCTAAACTTGTGTGGTTACGCATTCGTTAATTTTTACGTCTTGGAAACTATTGTTGATAAATTCTAAACAGACCTAAACCCTGCGCGCGCAGGGTCACGGCTCTGCGCAACACCCGCTCAGGTTGTTTAACCTGCCTCACAGCTCTGTTTTTTTAGTGTGAGGTTGCCATGCAAGATCCCCTGTCCCGTTTTGAAGCCCTGCGTCGTCCGGGCCTTTTGCTCAAAGCCGCCGAAGCCGGGCTGCGCCAATATATGCGCGCCGCCCACCTCACCCGCGCCTTGGGGCGCTATGAGCCAAGCCAAACCATAGCGCCAGCCGAGGCGCTGGCCGACCTGCTCGAACTCGAACACAGCCTCAACGAAAAACGCCGCCAGAATGAAGCCGGATACAGCTATCTGCGCCATATCGAAGTGCTGATTGCCACACTGGCCGAGGCGCAGCTCTTGCGCGCCACCGCAGCCCGGACTCCAGCCGAATAATGAAAAATGGCCCCGCATTCCTGCGAGGCCACTCTCATGCGCCCAAAACGCCTGACCGATCAGCGCGCCTTAAATAAAGGCATCCGGCATTGAGGCTTTCTTTTCGGCCACATAGGCCTCGAGCGCCTCGTTGATCGCCGGGTCCAGCGCGGGCTGTTGATATTGCGCCAAAAGCCGCTCCACCCGTGCGCTCGCAAGCTGGCGTGTGTCGCGCCCGCCCTCGTCTTCCCATGTCTCAAACGGCTTGTAATCAAACACATCGGACTTCCAGAAAGCTGTCTTGAAATTTGCCTGAGTATGCGCACAACCCAGATAATGCCCGCCCGGCCCGACTTCGCGGATCGCGTCCATCGCCTGCATCCCTTCGCTCATATCAATGCCCTTGGCCATCTGGTGCAAGGTGCCAAGCTGGTCAGCATCCATAACAAACTTCTCAAAATCCGCCACAAGACCGCCCTCAAGCCAGCCGCAGGCGTGCAACATAAAGTTCACACCCGACAGCAAGCCCATGTTGAGCGAGTTGGCGGTTTCATAGGCCGCCTGCGCGTCCGGCAGCTTTGAGCCACAGAACGACCCCGCCGAGCGGAACGGCAAGCCCAGACGGCGCGCCAGCTGGCCTGCGCCGTAGGTCACAAGGCTCGCCTCTGGCGTGCCAAAGGTCGGCGCGCCGGAGTTCATATCAATCGAGCTGACAAAGGCCCCGAAAATCACCGGCGCGCCTGCTTTGCAGAGCTGTGAATACGCCACGCCCGCCAAAACCTCAGCCAAGACCTGCGTCAGCGTGCCCGCCACAGACACAGGCGCCATCGCCCCGCCCACAATAAAGGGTGAAATGATACAGGCCTGATTGTTGGCCGCATAAACCTCAAGCGCGCCCATCATCACATCATCAAACGTCATCGGCGAGTTGATGTTGATGAGCGAGGTCATGACGGTGTTCTCTTGGACAAACTCCTTGCCAAAGAGAATGCCGCACATATTCACACTGTCCTGGGCGCGGCTTGGCTCTGTGACCGAGCCCATAAAGGGCTTGTCGCTGAGCTGCATATGCGCCAACAGCATATCAAGGTGACGCTTGTTCACAGGGATATCTGTCGGCTCACAGACCGTGCCGCCCGAATGGTGCAGCCACTTTGACATATAGCCAAGCTTCACGAACTTCTTGAAGTCATCCATCGTCGCATAGCGCCGCCCGCCCGCAGAATCGCGCACAAAAGGCGGGCCATAGACAGGCGCCAGAACCAAGTTGCGCCCGCCGACCACAACATTGCGCTCGGGGTTGCGCGCGTGCTGGGTGTATTGGCCAGGTACGGTCTTGATCAGGCTGCGGGCAAGGCCCTTGGGCAGGCGCACGCGCTCGCCCTGAACATCCGCACCTGCATCGCGCCAGCGCTGTAGCGCCGCCGGATTGTCGACAAAATTGACCCCGACCTCTTCCAGAATGGTCTCGGCATTGGCCTCGATGACGGCAAGCGCCTCTTCGTTGAGCACTTCAAAGTTCGGAATGTTGCGCTCGATATATTTGGCTGTTTCAAAAGAAACGGCGCTGCGCTCGGCGCGACGTGCTGCGCCGCCTCCGCCTGCGCCGCGTCCACGTTTGCGTGTTGCTGTTGCCTCGGTCATTGGGCCATCCTTGATTCTGGAACACAGGAAAAATCTGCTTCTCCATAGCCCGCGCCCGCGCCCTTGCGCAGCGCTTTTGCGCCCCTTGGCAGGAAAAAGCGACATTGCCCGCCCCGTGCGCATAAATCCGGAGAGTGCTGTGCTTTCTTGCGGTGCGAGGAATTGACCTTCGCCGCGCTCTGCCCTAGAGCCAGATCATGACAGATATATCGCATGAAACCCTCCTGATCATCGACTTTGGCAGCCAGGTCACACAGCTCATCGCACGCCGTTTGCGCGAGCTGAATGTCTACTGTGAAATTCATCCCTATCAAAATGTCACCGATGCCTTTCTGGCCGAGCTTTCGCCCAAAGCGATCATCTTCTCGGGTGGCCCTGATTCTGTGATGCGCGACGGCTCGCCGCGCCCGCCCAAAAGCGCCTATACGCTGGGCGTGCCGATTTTGGGCATTTGCTATGGCCAGCAGGTCATGATGCATGATCTGGGCGGCAAGGTCGAAGCCGGCGAACACGCCACAGCCGAGTTTGGCCGCGCATGGGTTTCCCCCACACAGACCGAGGGCGCCTTTATCAACGGCTGG
>JAHBAM020000120.1 GCA_018500125.2 Roseobacter sp.
CATACGAAATCTAGTCCGTTCTCGGGGGCTCGGAGATGTTTAAAAGAACCAGTCCCACCCCCGCCGCGCTGGCAATTGCCCCGCGCCCGCCGGCCCCCTATATCAGAAGACATCACAGGAGCGCGCCATGCCCGAGAGCCAGACCCCCGTTGCCGTTTCGCTTGCCCGAGAGCCGTTGGGGCTGCTCCAAAGCCTCTCTGCGGCGCGCAACAATATCCTCTCGATCATCCCCTATATCGCCACGCAACAGCCCGTTGTGTCGGGCACAACAGGCATCCGCTGGCATATGCTGATGGATCCGGACGCGATCCGCCGGGTGCTGCTCGAAGCGCTTGAGACCTACCCCAAATCAGACGTTACCAAAAATCTTCTGCGCCCGGCGATCGGCGAGAGCCTCTTTATCGCCGAGGGGGCGCATTGGCGCTGGCAGCGCCGCGCCGCAGCACCCGTGTTTTCCCATCGCAACGTGAGCGCGCTTGCCCCCGTGATGAGCGCCGCCGCAGAGGCCAGCCTTCTGCGGATCGAGGCCGCCGGCCCGCGCGCCAGCGACATCTATGCCGAGATGGTGCGCGCCACCTTTGACATCACCGCAAAGGTCACGCTGTCAGGCAGCAACACCTTCTCCGCCGGTGAGGTCCACCGCGCGATCGACGCCTATATCGCGGCGGCGGGCAAAGTCTCGCTGTTTGATATTCTGGGTCTGCCCATGTGGGTTCCGCGCCCCTCGCGCGTGCTGGCGGGCAGCTCGCTCAAACAGATGAAAACCATTGCCGATGATGCGGTCCGCTCGCGGCGCGCGGCGGGCGCGGGCGCGGTGCCCGATCTGCTTGATCTCTTGCTGGAGGGCGAAGACCCCGAGACAGGCCGCGCCATGAGCACCGCCGAGCTGCGCGACAACCTGCTGACCTTCATTGTCGCGGGCCATGAGACCACCGCGCTCACGCTGGCTTGGGCGTTTTATCTCTGTGCCTTTGATCCGCGCGTGCAAGATAAGGCCCGCGCCGAGGCGCAAGCCGCGCTTCAGGGCCGCACCGCGACAGCAGAAGACCTGCCAAACCTGCCCTATTGCCGGATGATCATTGACGAGGCCCTGCGCCTCTATCCGCCCGCGGCGCTGATCTCGCGCACCGCAAAAGCGCCCGATACGCTTGCAGGGCGCGAGGTCCGCCGCGGCGACACTGTGATGATCCCGATCTATGCGCTGCACCGCAACGCTCTTCTATGGGAGGCGCCTGACGCCTTTTGCCCCGAGCGCTTTGCCGAGAAGCCGGCGCGCTATGCCTACCTGCCCTTTGGCGATGGCCCGCGTATCTGCATCGGGGCGAGCTTTGCGCTGCAAGAAGCGGTGATTATCCTCGCCACATTGCTCGCAAAGCGCCGCTTTACGCCCGTGGCCGGCAAGGCGCCAAAGCCCGTCATGATCCTGACGTTGCGCCCCGAGGGCGGGGTCTGGCTCACATCAGAGCCGGCCTAAAGTGCGCGCGCCGCCACACCTTCCATGGCGGTTTTCAGATCGTGCACCAGCGTTTTCGCCATCGATCGAAAGCCCATGATCTGCCAGCTCTCGGCCTCAAGCCGGGTGATCGAACACGCCATGTGAAACACCTCGGTGCGCGCCGTGGCCCCCAGAGGAAACGCCCCGTCGCGCAGATCAACAGGCGTCAGCCGCGCCAGCACATCGCGCGCGCCCGCACCCTCCAGCACCACGCAGCTCCAGGCATCCGACTGATCGGTCAGCGCCGCGTGCTTTGCAAGCTTGGCGGCGGCCTGAACCCCGACCAATATCGCCGCGTTCCGGCCAAACCAGACAAGCCGCGCCGCGCCGTTTGCCGAGGTTGCGCCAGCCGCAGGCCAGCTTAGCCCATGCGCGGCGCTCAACGCCTTGGCCAAAGCGGCCTCTTGGCCCTTGTAGGGCGCAATCAGCGTCAGCGGGCGCATCTCGTCTTCGCGCAGCGTAACGCCGCCAATGCTCAGCGGCAAAAGCCCCGCTGCGGGCGATACGGCCTTAAGCTCAGTCACGGCTGCGCTCCCCTTCTGGATCAAGGAATACTGGGTGGCACACTTCACAGCGCGTCGAGACCCCGCGCACATGATCCACCATCTGCACAATCCCGCCATGGCGCGCGCGCCCGCCCTTGAGGAAGCCAAGGCCAAGATAGCTGCCCAGCGTCGGCGAATAGCCCACCGAGGTCAGATAGCCCTGATTGTTGGGGCGGGTCGGCTCGGCCGCATCATTGTAAAGATGCGCCCCCGCCAGAAGCTGCTTCACAGCGCCCACCGGCTTCAGCCCGACAAGCATCTCGCGATCGTCCTCGACAAGTCCGGGCCGCGCGGCGGCGCCTTTGCCGATAAAGTCCTTCTTCTTGCTCATCATCCCCTGCATTCCGATGTCAAACGCGGTCACGCGGCCATGGATTTCAGCATGGGTGATAAAGCCCTTCTCGATCCGAAGCACATTGAGCGCCTCCATCCCGTAGGCACCGCCGCCCATGGCCTCGGCGCGCGCGCGCAAGAGCTGAAACAGGCTCTCGCCATAGCGCGCAGGCACAGCCACCTCATAGGCGTGCTCGCCCGAAAAGCTGATCCGGAAAAGGCGGCCATCAACGCCCAGAATCTTGACATCACCACAGGCCATAAACGGCCAGCTCTCGCCGTCAATCGGGCTGTCAAGCAAGCCGTTCAGCAAATCGCGCGCCTGTGGCCCGGCCACAGCAAACTGCGCCCATTGCTCTGTCACCGACGCAAAGCGCACATCCAGATCAGGCCGCAGGCCCTGACTGACAAACTCCATGTGTTTCATGACTTCGCCCGCCGCCGCCGTGGTGGTGGTCATCACGAAATGGTCGTCAGCGAGGCGCGCGGTCGTGCCGTCATCCATCACATGGCCGTCCTCGCGCAGCATGAGGCCATAGCGCACACGGCCCACCTTCAGGGTGGAGAACATATTGGTATAGAGCAGATCCAGAAACGCCCCGGCATCGCGGCCCTTGATGTCGATCTTGCCGAGCGTGGAAACATCACAAATGCCCACCGCCTCGCGCACATAGCCGACTTCGCGGTCACAAGACTGCCGCCATGTCGTCTCGCCCGCCTTGGGGAAATAGGACGGGCGATACCACAGCCCCGCCTCGATCAGCGGCGCATTCGCCGCAACTGTCAACCGGTGCGAAGTGGTAAACCGTTCGGGCGCAAAGCCCTTGTCCGCCGCCCCCGCCGCCATGGCCGCCACAGCCACAGGCGTAAACGGCGGGCGGTAGGTCGTCGTGCCCGTCTCGGGAATACCGCGCCCCGTTGCATCGGCCAAAACCGCCAGCGCCTGCACATTGGAGTTCTTGCCCTGATCAGTCGCCATCCCCTGCGTGGTGTAACGCTTCATATGCTCCACCGAGCGGAAATTCTCGGCTGCGGCCTGTTTGACGTCTTTCACAGTCACATCGTTCTGGAAATCAAGCCAGGCACGGCCCTTGCCCGCCACTGCCCAAAGCGGGGCAATGCTGTAAGGGCGGTCTTCCGCACTCGGCATCTCAGGCGCTCTCTTAGGCGCTTTCGCCTGAAGCCCCAGCGCATCGCACGCCGCCTGTGCCGCGCCCACACCCTCGCCCAGACAGGCCGCCGTAGAGAAGGCGCCGTTGCACGCCCCCGCCGCGATCAGGCCGGGCACCATACCCACCTTGGGCACAAAGGCCGCAATCGCCTCGTTCCACTCTGGCCGCCCGTTCATATGGCAGGTCAGATGCAAGGTCGGGTTCCAGCCGCCCGACATTCCAAGACAATCCGCCGCAACTTTCTCAACGCCCGAGGCCCGCGAAATGCTCACCGCCTCAAGCGCCTTGCGCCCCTCGGTCCCGACGATCTGCGCCCCCGCGTAAAACGGCACATCAAGCTGGCAGGTGGCATCGGCACGGCTGTCCACCAAAGCGGCGATATGCACCCCCGCCGCCAGCAGGTCTGCGGCCACGTCGTGGATGCTGTCGTTGTTGCCAAACAGCACGATCTTCTGACCGGGCGCGACATTCCAGCGGTTCACATAGGCGCGCACCGCACTCGCCATCATCACACCGGGGCGGTCGTTGTTCTGAAAGGCAATCGGACGCTCCAAAGCCCCCACCGCCAGAACAGTCCGCTTGGCCGCGATCTTCCAGAAGCACTCTTTCGCAAGGCCCTTGGCCAGCGGGCGGTGATGCGCCACACGCTCCAGCGCACCATAGGTGCCCCCGTCATAAGCCCCCGTCACGCTTGTGCGCGTCATGATGCGCACGTTGCCCATCTCCGCGAGCCGCTCGGCCATCGCCGCCGCCCAGTCGCGCGCAGGCACGCCGTCAATCTCGCCGCTTTCGCTGAGAAGCCGCCCGCCAAGGGTGCTGTCTTCTTCGGCAAGGATCACATCCGCCCCCGCCTCGGCCGCCGTCAGGGCCGCCATAAGCCCCGTGGGGCCAGAGCCGATCACCAGCACATCACAATGCGCAAAACCGCGCTCATATTTGTCCGTGACCGGATCACCCGAAATGGCCCCAAGCCCTGCGGCGCGTCGGATCACAGGCTCATAAAGCTTTTCCCAAAAGACCTTGGGCCACATAAACGTCTTGTAATAAAACCCCGCGCCAAGGAAAGGCGCGCCAAGGTCGTTCACCGCCATCACATCAAAATCAAGGCTCGGCCAGCGGTTCTGGCTGACGGCCTCAAGCCCGTCATAGATCTCCTGCACGGTCGCGCGCACATTCGGGTCTTGCGAGCCGCCCGTGCCAACCGTCACCAAAGCATTCGGCTCCTCCGAGCCGGCCGTCAAAATCCCGCGCGGGCGGTGGTATTTGAACGAGCGCGCCACAAGCTTCACGCCATTGGCAAGCAGCGCCGAGGCCAGCGTATCGCCCTCAAACCCCTCATAGCTGTGCCCGTCAAAACGAAAGCTCACCTTGCGGCCCCGGTTGATCAGGCCCTCGCCCTCAAGTCTCATGCCCTGGCCTCCTTCACGTCCTGCGCCAGCTTCACGGCACCAAATTCATGCGTCACCGTATTGCGCTCGGCCACAAGCCAGCTGCCACAGCCAAAGTCGTGAAACCATAGCTCTTGGGTCACACCCGCCACATTCTCGCGGTTGTGCAAATAGTCATCCCAGACCGCCAAGGACGCATCCTCTCCGGGCCGCTCAAGTGCCAAAGCGTGGCCCTTATAGGAAAATTCGCGGCTGTCTCTCTCGCCACACAGGGGGCAGGCTATACGCATTGTCTTTCCTTATCCTTCAGTGCAGGTTGTGCTGGCTGCCACGGTGCTCTTCGTCCATCAGCCCCCGCCCGGTCTCGAAACGGTCCAGACGGTGCTTCATCGCAACCTCATGGGGCTGCCCTGTCGCCATCAGATGCGCCATGCAATAGCCCGACGCCGGCACAGCCTTAAACCCGCCATAACACCAGCCCGCATTGACAAACAGCCCGTCCACCGGCGTCTTATCAATGAAAAAGCTGCCATCCGGCGTCATGTCCATGATCCCGCCCCAAGAGCGCAAGACCCGCGCCTTGCCGATCTGGGGCAAAAGGCACATCGCCGCTTCCATGACGTGCTCTGCGGTCGGCAAATTGCCGCGCTGCGCATAGGAGGCGTAAAAATCAAGATCGCCGCCAAACACAAGCCCGCCCTTGTCGGACTGGCTCATATACATATGCCCCATGCCAAAGGTCACCACATGATCGATACAGGGCTTCAGCCCCTCGCTGACAAAGGCTTGCAACACATGGCTCTCGATCGGCAGGGTCAGCCCCGCCATCGCCGCCACCTGTGAGGAGCGCCCGGCCACAACCATACCAACCTTCTTGGATTTGATCGCGCCGCGCGTGGTCTGCACGCCCTGCACAACCCCGTTCACAATATCAATCCCTGTGACTTCACAGTTCTGGATCAGATCAACCCCGCGCTGGTCGGCCCCGCGGGCAAAGCCCCAGGCCACAGCGTCGTGGCGCGCCGTGCCGCCGCGCTTGTGATACAGCCCGCCATAAATAGGAAAGCGGATGTTGTCATGGTTGAGGTTCGGCAGAAGCTCGCGCACCGTGGTTTTGTCGAGCAAAATCGCGTCATCACCCTGGCTGATCATCATATTGGCGCGTTTGGCCGCCGCGTCGCGCTGCCCGTCGGAGTGAAACAGATTGATGATCCCGCGCTGGGACATCATCGCATTATAGTTCAAATCCTGCTCCAGCCCCTCCCAGAGCTTGAGCGAATGGGAGTAAAACTGCGAATTGCCCTCAAGGCTGTAGTTGGCGCGCACAATCGTTGTGTTGCGCCCCACATTGCCGCCGCCCAGATAGCCCTTTTCGAGCACCGCGATATTGGTCATGCCGTGGTTCTTGGCGAGGTAGTAGGCCGTCGAAAGCCCGTGCCCGCCGCCGCCAATGATAATCGCGTCATAAGCGGGTTTCGGTTCAGGGTTGCGCCAATGCGGCGTCCAGCCCTTGTTGCCCGTGAGGCCCTCTTTGAGAATTTTCAGCGCGGAAAAGCGCATATGACCCCCTTCGCCCGCAGGCAATAGACTGTTGTGGCGCGCAAACCGCGGCCCTTGGTTTTGAACAGCCTATCAAGACAGGCCCAAAGGGGAAGTCCCCTTTTCGACACAGACTGTTCCACGGGCGACTTTGGTTTTGCAATTTGCGCAAGTGCACTTCAACCCGGCTGAACCCGCGCCTCCCAAAAGAGGAGGGCCGCAAAATCGGCCACTCTTACTCCCGTGGCCCCTGCCGTTGCCACCGCCACTCCCTTGGCCGCTGCCCCGCATCTGTCTCTTATACACATCTGACGCTGCCGACGAAGG
>JAHBAM020000070.1 GCA_018500125.2 Roseobacter sp.
AGACAGGCGGGGCGCGACGCTGTGGCCTCTCTTGAGGGGAGTGCGCGGTTTGCCGGCGCGTTGGCGCTGCCCACACGCTTTGGCGGCTTTGGCGGGGCGGCCGGATTTGAGCGCTATCTGGAGGGCGAAAAGATCGGCGCGGTGCTGGATGTGACCCATCCTTTTTCCGAGGCGATCAGCGCCCGCACGGCGGCGATATGTGCCGCGCGGGGGCTGCCTTATGCGCTTCTGTGGCGGCCTGAGTGGCAGCCTGTGGCGGGGGATGACTGGATCGCCTTGCAAGACGAGGCTGCGGCGGCGGCGCATATTCCGCAGGGGTCGACTGTTTTTGTGGCCACGGGGCGGCGCGGGCTGGCCGGCTTTGCCAATTTGCGCGGCTGTGAAGTGATTGCGCGGCGGATCGGGACGGCGGCGCCAGAGCCGTTTCCCTTTGAGGGCGGGCGTTATCTTGCCGGTGTGGCGCCGTTTAGTGTTGCCCAGGAGCAGGCGCTTTTTCGCAGGCTGGGGGTGGATTGGCTTGTGGTCAAGAACGCCGGCGGCGAAGGCGCGCGGCCCAAGCTCCATGCGGCGCGCGCTCTTGGCCTGAAGGTCGGGATGATCGCGCGGCCTGCGCCGCCGGCGGGCGTTGTGCTTTTGCGCGGGGTGCCCGAGGCGCTTGACTGGGCGGCGGCCCATGGATGAGCGGGTGATCCTTGGGGCTGAGTGTCTTGCCGAGGGCATGGCGTGGCTTTCTGAGCGCGATGTGAAGATGGCCGAGGCCTATGCCCTCACGGGGCCGCTGCCTCTCAGGCTCAAACCGGACGGGTTTGGCGCGCTTTTGAGTGCGATTGTGAGCCAGCAGGTCAGCGTTGCCAGTGCGCGCGCGATTTGGGACCGCTTGGGTGAGGCGGGCTGTGGGCGGCCCGAGGCTGTGGACCGTTTGAGCGAGGATGCGCTGCGCGCGCTTGGCTTGAGCCGTCAGAAGGCGGCCTATGCCAAGGCTTTGGCGGGGGCGCGGATTGACTATGAGGCGTTGCGCGCCTTGCCGAGCGCCGATGTGATCAGGATATTGACGGCGGTGAAGGGGATCGGCCTCTGGACGGCGGAAATCTATGCGATGTTCAGCCTCGGGCGGGCGGATGTGTTTGCTCATGGTGATCTGGCATTGCAGGAGGCGGCGCGGGTGCTTTACGGGCTGAAGGCGCGCCCCGGTGCGGCTGAGATGCGCGCGATGGCCGCGCATTGGGCACCTTGGAGGGCGGTTGCGGCGCGCCTGCTCTGGGCCTATTACAAAGAGATCAAGGACCGAGAGGGAAGTTTATGACACGTGCTTTGCAAGCCAGCCGCCGCGAGCCGGTATCCGGGGAAACCCGTTCTGTTGTTGTGTTTTTACACGGGTATGGCGCGAATGGCGCGGATTTGCTCGGTCTGGCGGACCCTTTGGGGGAGCATTTGCCCGATACGCTGTTTGTGGCGCCGGATGCGCCCGAGACCTGCGCGGGCGCGCCTATGGGGTTTCAGTGGTTTCCTATTCCGTGGATTGACGGGTCGTCAGAGGAAGAGGCCGAGCGCGGGATGCGCGCGGCGGTTGAGGATCTGAACGCGTTTCTGGACGGTCTGCTTGTGGAGGAAGATCTCTTGCCCGAGCAGATCGCTTTGTTCGGGTTCAGCCAGGGCACGATGATGGCGCTGGAGGTTGCGCCGCGGCGCGAGGAGGCCTTTGCGGGGGTTGTTGCGTTTTCGGGGCGTTTGCTTGGGCCTGAGGGGCTGAAGGAGGAGGCGGTGAGCAAGCCGCCGATCCTGCTTGTGCATGGCGATGCGGATGATGTTGTGCCGCCTCAAAGCCTGCCCGAAGCGGCGCAGGCGTTGCAGGATGCGGGCTTTACCGAGGTCTTTGCGCATATCATGAAAGGCACAGGGCACGGGATCGCGCCTGATGGCCTCTCTGTGGCGCTGGCGTTTCTGCGCGACAAGGCCAGCTTCTAACCCCCTCATTTTATTGCAGATTAACCTTCTGTTAACCCGAGCGTTCGCCGCTCGGGTCAGTCTCTTTACGGGTGGATTTTGCCACGCTAGCCTTGAAATGCGGGCTGCTCGTCTTGCGGGATGCAAGGCGGCGGGCCGGGCGGAGGGCCAAGCGAAATGAGGCAAACACCATATGAGCATACACCCCCCTGACAGCAAAATAACGCAGGCCTTGCCGGGTCTTGGCAGCTCTGTCGCGACACTGGTGCAGGAAATTACACGGTTGAAAATTGATCTTGAGGCGCTGCGCATCACGCTGCAGGCCACCCCCGAGGCGCAGCAGCTGCGTGGGCTGGGGCCGCTGTTGCGCGATGTTGTGCAGTGGGTCGGGATCGCTCTTGAAGTGGAGGAAACGTATGAAAAGCATATCCAAGGTCCAAAGCAAGACACCCCGAGCGCAGGCGCCCTCGATCTTGACGCCGCGCGGGCTAGCATCGGCGGCAAGCTGGATCGCCTCCGAGCCGCCGCAGGTTCAGAGTGCTTTTCTGAGCAGCCTGACTGAGGCCGAGCTTCTGGCGCTGCCCTATCTCTTTGAGTTCTGGGCGCTGCCGCATCAACTGGCTCCGGCGGGGCGCTGGCGCAACTGGGTGATCATGGGCGGACGGGGCGCGGGCAAGACGCGCGCCGGCGCGGAATGGGTGCGCAGCTCTGTGGAAGGGCCGGGGCCGCGCGACGCGGGGCGCTTGGCGCGGATCGCGCTTGTCGGGGAGACGGTGGCGCAGGTGCGCGAGGTGATGATTTTTGGCGAGAGCGGGATTATGGCCTGTTCGCCGCCCGACCGCAGGCCCGAGTGGCAGGCGAGCCGTGGCCGCCTATTGTGGCCCAACGGGGCTGTGGCGCAGGTTTTTTCGGCGCATGAGCCGGAGGCGTTGCGCGGGCCGCAGTTTGACGGGGCCTGGGTGGACGAGCTGGCCAAGTGGAAAAAGGCGCGCGAGACCTGGGATATGCTCCCGTTCGGCCTGCGCTTGGGCGATGATCCGCGGGTCTGTATCACCACGACGCCGCGCAACATCGGGCTGTTGAAAGAGCTTCTGGAGGCCGAGGGGACCGTCATGACGCACGCCTCAACCGAAGCCAATAAAGCCAATCTTGCCAGTGGGTTCCTTGCCGCAGTTCAAGCGCGATATGCGGGCACGCGGCTCGGGCGGCAGGAGCTGGACGGGGTCTTGATCGAGGAGGCCGAGGGCGCGCTCTGGAGTGCGGCGCAGCTTGAGGCGACGCGGCGGCGCGACCTGCCGGTGATGAGCCGTATTGTTGTGGCGGGGGGCCCCCCCGTGGGCGGCCCGGGGCCCTCGGGGGCCCGGGGGAGCATTGTGGGCGGGGGGGGGGGGGGGGGGGC
>JAHBAM020000130.1 GCA_018500125.2 Roseobacter sp.
AGCCGCTCGGGCACACTCTCCTGAACCCAAAGGGCGCCGTCGCAGGCCTCGGCCAGATCGGCGTGAAAGCTCAGACGCCCTTCTTCGGGCAGCGCCATATTGCCAAGGCCCGGCAGAGAGCGGCGCGCATTGGCCAGCACTTCGCCAATCTTGCGTTCCGCCTCGGGATCAGGGTCAAACACCCGCACATCCCACCCGTTCAGCAAAAAGCGCGCCGCCCAGCCGCCGCCAATCACACCACCGCCAATGATAGCCGCCCGTTTTGTCATCTTCTCTCGTCCTTCAAAGGTTTATCAATCTACGCAAATCGTGGCAGCCTTGCCGCCGTTCAAAACATCATAACAGCCAAAATAGGGGGTCACAGGCGTGCAACTGCGGCTTTTCGCAAGACAAAACCCGGCGCAGTCCGCATTGTCACGACATTGCTTGCCCGCATCCGGCTGCGCTCGGGCGCATTGCGGCCCCGCCAGCCCCACAACCATACGCCCGCCAGCGGCCTCACAGTCCTGCGCCACAAGCAAAGGCGAGCGCCCGCCCACAGCCGCAGCGCCGCCTGACGGTTCCGCCATTTGACAAGACGCCAGCGCCGCCAAAGCCAGCACAGTCACTCCGATTGCAATACTCCGCTTCATTCCCCTTGCCCCCTCTTTGGCACCCTCATCTCGCTGTGCCTCACGGCCGCGCCACGATCTGGCTCACGTCATAGCCGTTAAAGTCGAGCATCTCCCGCGCGGCCACCATACGGTCCTCCCCGCCCTGGGCCTTGCGATCCAGAATAAGCCCAAAGCGCCCGTCCGGCGTCCCGATCGCAGCGGTGCGAAACCCGTCATCCAGCCAAAGCACCCAGTATTCTGCGTGCTCCCCGTCAAGCCTAAAGCGCCCCGGCCCCGTCACAGCCCCCCGCTGCACGCGCCCGTCCGCGCGCCAGACAAAGCGCCGCGCGCTCACGGGTTTGACCGTCACCCGCGCCAAGCCATCATTCGGATAAGACGCCCGCACAACCCAATCGCCCTGAAACCGCGCAAGATCAAACCGCAGCGTCGAGGCGAGTCCCACCTCATTGTTGCGATAGCTCACAGCGACCGCCTCCGGCACAGGCGCACAGCCCGCCACCGCCAGACCCATAGCCAGACCCACCGCCAGCCCTATCGCCAAGAGCCGGGCGCGTCTCATCCCTTCGGCGCTTGCTTGGTCAGCTTGAGCTTCTCGCGCACAGCCGCAGGCCCGATCACTTTCGCCCCCATGTTTTCAATGATGCTCACAGCGCGCTCCACAAGCTGATGATTTTCGGCCAAAACGCCCTTATCCAGCCAGAGATTGTCCTCAAGCCCGACCCGCACATTGCCCCCGGCAAGCACCGCCGCCGCAACATAAGCCATCTGGTTGCGCCCCAAGCCAAAGGCGCTGAAGGTCCAGCTGTCCGGCACATTGTTCACCATCGCCATAAAGGTGTTCAGATCGTCCGGCGCGCCCCAAGGCACCCCCATGCAGAGCTGCACAAGCGCATCCGGCGCCAGAACGCCATCCGCCACAAGCTGCTTGGCATACCACAGATGGCCGGTGTCAAATGCCTCGATTTCAGGCTTCACGCCCAGCTCGGTCATCATCCGCCCCATCGCGGTGAGCATACCCGGCGTGTTGGTCATCACATAATCGGCCTCGGCAAAGTTCATCGTGCCGCAATCCAGCGTGCAAATCTCGGGCAAACACTCCGCAATATGGGCCACCCGCTCGCTCGCCCCGACCATATCTGTGCCCTCAAGGGTCGGAAACGGGCTTTCAACCCCGCCAAAAACAATATCGCCGCCCATGCCGGCGGTGAGGTTGAGCACAACATCGGTGTCTGACTCCCGCACACGGTCTGTCAACTCGCGGTAGAGCTTCAAATCACGGCTCGGCTTGCCTGTCTCGGGGTCACGCACATGGCAATGCACCACAGCCGCGCCGGCTTTTGCCGCCTTGAGGGCGCTCTCGGCAATCTCTTTGGGCGAGCGCGGCACGTGCGGGCTGCGGTCTTGCGTGCCGCCCGAGCCGGTCACGGCGCAGGTGATGAAAACCTCTTTGTTCATAGTCAATGGCATCTGCGAATCCTCTTTTGCATGGCGTGTTGCTCAAAGTATCACCGCTCTTGCGCGCAGCCTTTTGATTATTTACGAAAAGAATATGTCTTTATCCGAAAAAATATCATCAAAAACACTCGACACAGCAGTGCTCGTGCTCAGCGACAGCAACACCCTCAGCTTTGCCGCCGCCGTTGACCCGCTGCGCGCCGCCAACCGCCGGGCCGGGCGGGCGCTGTTTTCCTGGCGCTTTGTAACCCCGGACCAAGCCCCCGCCCGGCTCACCTCGGGCATAGAGGTGCAGGGGATACCGCTCGCCGCGCTGGAAAGCTGCGATCTGCTGATCGTGGTGGCGGGGTTCAATCTCGACGCCCATGCCACGCCGCGGCTCCTTGCGGCCCTGCGCCGCCTCGCGCCGCGCGCAGGCCAGATTGCCGCGATTGACGGCGCAAGCTGGCTTCTGGCCCGCGCCGGCCTGCTCGACGGCCAGAGCGCCACAACCCATTGGGAAGATCTGGAGCGCTTCGCCGCCCGCTTTGAGGCGGTCGAAACCCTGCCCCACCGCTTTGTGCAATCCGGCAAATTCGCCACCGCCGGCGCCGCCCTGCCCGGCCTCGATATGATCCTGCGCCTGATCGAGGAACGCTTCGGCGCGCGTCTGGCCCAGGAGGTCGCAGGCGCTTTCCTGCATGATCCCTCCCAGCCCGCCGAGTTGCCACAAAACCCCGCCAGCCGCCAAAGCCTCGCCCGCCATCACCCCGCCGTCGCCCGCGCCCTCGCGCTGATGCAGGCCCATGTCGAGACGCCCCTGAGCATCGCCGCGCTCGCCGCAAAGCTCTCGCTCTCCCCGCGCCTGCTGGAATTGCGCTTCAAAGCCGCCCTCGGCCAAAGCCCCAAAGCCACCTACCTCGCCCTGCGCCTGTCCGAGGCCCATCGCCTCGCGCTCGATACCTCCCTGCCGGTGCAAGACATCGCCCTCGCCACCGGCTTTGCCTCTCAGGCCAGCTTCGCCCGCGCCTTCCGCAAGGCCCATGGCCGCTCCCTGCGCACCCTGCGCCAAGAGCGTTGAACACCGGCTTCCTCTTTCTCCCAATATCCCGGGGGTCTGGGGGCAGCGCCCCCAGCCGGTCGGATTTGCAAAGCAAATTCGAAACGCCACAACACCCGCCTCAAAAAGGCATCGGATGCGCCTTATGCGCCGCGTCGATCTCGGCCAGAACCTCGCCTGACAGCTGCACATCCGCCGCGCCAAGCGCGTGCTCAAGCTGGGCCAGCGTGGTCGCCCCGAAAATCGAACTGCCCATAAAGGGCCGCGTCAGCGTCCACTTGAGCGCCATCTGCACAGGGTCAAGCCCGTGGCGCGCCGCAATCGCCAGATAGGCCGCAGAAGCCTCCAGAACACGTGGCGTCATCCGCCCACCCATCTCTGGAACAAGGCTCATCCGCGACGCCGCAGGCACCTGCCCGCCCTGATATTTGCCGCTCAAAAACCCCGCCGCCAGCGGCGAAAAGGCGAGCAGGCCCACATCCTCATTGACGCTCATCTCCGCCATATCCGTATCATACAAGCGGCAGAGCAGCGAATATTCGTTCTGCACAGAGGCGCCCCGTGGCGCGCCCGTCCGCTCGGCCGCCGCGAGCCACTGGCACGTCCCCCAAGCGCTCTCGTTGGACAGGCCAAAGGCGCGGATCGTGCCGCGCTCGACTTCTCTTTGAAGCGCGCCCAAAGCCTCCTCCATATGGGCCAAAGTCTGGGCGCGGTCCTGCCCGCTCGGGTCATAGCTCCAGTTCTTGCGAAACATATAAGAGCCGCGGTTGGGCCAGTGAAACTGGTAGAGATCAATCACATCGGTCTTCAGCCGCGCAAGGCTCCCTTCGATCGCCGCAGGGATCGTCGCCGAGCTGATCGGCGCGCCGTCGCGCACATTCCTATAGCCCTCGCCCGAGTGTTTTGTCGCCAGAACAACCTCGCCCCGACGCCCCGTTTTCTCAAACCAGTTGCCCAAGATGCGCTCGGCGTCGCCTTGGGTCTCGCGGCTCAAAGGGTTCACAGGATACATCTCCGCACAGTCCCAGAACTGAACCCCATGATCGAGCGCCATATCCATCTGCGCATGGGCCTCGGCCTCGCTCGTCTGCGTGCCAAAGGTCATCGTGCCAAGGCACATCTCGCTCACAACAAGCCCCGAGCGGCCCAATTCGCGCTGTTTCATATCGCTTTCCCTCGCATTGATCGGGCGCAGTCTGCCCGACTGGCAGGGGATGTCAAACAGCCCGTCACAATCGCGCCCCTAGCGCAGGCGCATCAGCGCGGGCCTGTCAAGCGCGGGCCTGTCAAGCGCGGGCCTGTCAGCGCGGGCCTGTCTGTGCCGAGGTGTCAGTGCCCGCTGTCCAGAATGCCGGTCTGCACATCATAATCCACCGCCAGCGCATAATCGGGGTCATCGTCGCTATCGACCATAAGATGCCCCGCTTTGGTCAAAAGCTTGTGGCAATCGCGGCTCAGGTGGCGCAAGCGGATCTGCTTGCCCGCCGCCTCATAGCGCGCCGCCAAAGCCTCGATCGCCTGCAAAGCCGACTGGTCCACAACGCGGCTGTCTTTGAAGTCCACAATCACAAGCTCAGGGTCGCTCTCAAGCTCAAAGATCTCGGCAAAGCCGTCACTTGAGCCAAAAAACAGCGGTCCCTGAATCTCGTAGACTTTCGCGCCCTCATCGCTCGTTGACTCGCGCGTCACAGCATGAATGCGGGTTGCATTGTTCCACGCATAGGCCAGTGCGGATACAATCACCCCAACCACAACCGCAATCGCAAGGTCATAGGCCACAGTGACAATCGTCACCAAAATCGTGACAAAAGCATCCGTCATCGGCACACGGCGCAAAATGGTGAGCGAGTTCCAGGCAAATGTCCCGATCACCACCATGAACATCACCCCGACAAGCGCCGCCAGCGGAATCTGCTCGATCAGCGGCGAGGCAAACATAATGAAGCTGAGCAAAAACAGCGCCGCCGCAATCCCCGCGATGCGGGTGCGCCCGCCGGATTTCACGTTGATCATGCTCTGCCCGATCATCGCACAGCCGCCCATGCCGCCGAAAAAGCCGGTCACAACATTGGCCGCGCCCTGCGCCATACATTCCTGCGAGGCCCCGCCGCGCTTACCGGTGATCTCGCCCACAAGGTTGAGCGTGAGCAGGCTCTCGATCAGGCCAATCGCCGCCAGAATAACAGCATAGGGCAGGATGATATAAAATGTCTCCAGCGTGAGCGGCGCAAGTGCGGTGCCGTAAAGCCCCTCGCCTGTGCCAAACGGGTTGTGAAAGCTCGGAAAGCCGCCCTTGATCGAAGCCAGATCGCCCACCCGCGGCACATCCAGCCCCAGCACAATCACAAGGATCGCAACAAGCCCGATCCCCGCCAGAGGGGCCGGCACAAAGCGCGTCACCTTGGGCATCACCCAGATAATCGCCATGGTCAGCGCCACAAGGCTTAACATCATCATCAGCGGCGTGCCAGAAAGCCATTCGCCCCCGCTCATGCCGTGGCCGGTGTTCTCCATCGAGCCGGGCACTTTGAATTGCGTCATCTGCGCAAGGAAAATCACGATCGCAAGGCCATTCACAAAGCCCAGCATCACAGGATGCGGCACAAGGCGGATAAACTTGCCCCAATGCATCGCCCCCGCAACGAGCTGCAAAACCCCCATGAGCACGACGGTGGCAAAGAGATATTCCACCCCGTGTTGCGCCACCAGCGCCACCATGACAACCGCCAAGGCCCCCGTCGCCCCCGAGATCATTCCGGGCCGCCCGCCAAAGACAGCCGTGATCAGCCCGACCAGAAACGCCGCATATAGCCCGACAAGCGGATGCACCCCGGCGACAAAGGCAAAGGCCACCGCCTCGGGCACAAGCGCCAGCGCAACCGTCAGCCCCGCGAGAAGCTCGATGCGCAGCCGCGAAACACTCCAAGGCTCGTCAGGCATCAGCCGCAAATCGGGCATGGCAATTTTGGTGGCAAAAGCAGCCATCAGGGCGCGTTTCATAGTATGGGTCCTACTCGGGTCATCATTTTGGGTCGCAGTTCGCTCCGCGCCCTACCGCGCCGGGCGCAAAATAGCCAGCCCCCAGACACGAGAGTGGCGCGCCGCGTTGCGCCCCTGCCCAAGTTTTTTGTGTCAGATGGCCCAAAGGTTAACGATTCGCCGCGCCTCGCAAGCCGATTTGGGCGGTGCACGCATGGTGCACGGGTTGTGCACGCTTTTCACCCCCCCCTTTTGGCCCATCACAGCCCCGTTAACACAGCGCGCGCTGGCTTGCCTTTGCGCCCCTCACGGGTCACAAATGGCCGGGATATCTCAGGGAGAAAAGCATGAGCGAGACTGTTATCGGCGTCATTGGCGGGTCCGGCATCTATGAGATCGACGGGCTGGAAAACGCCAGGTGGCAAGAGGTCGAAACCCCTTGGGGTGCGCCCTCGGACGCGGTTTTGATGGGCACGCTTGAGGGCGTCCAAATGGCCTTTCTTCCGCGCCATGGCCGCGGCCATATCCACACGCCAAGCACCGTGCCCTACCGCGCCAATATCGACGCGCTCAAGCGCCTCGGCGTCACCGATCTTGTCTCTGTCTCGGCCTGCGGATCGTTTCGCGAAGAGATGGCGCCCGGCGATTTTGTCATTGTAAATCAATTCATTGATCGCACAGTCGCGCGCGAGAAATCCTTCTTTGGCACAGGCTGCGTCGCTCATGTCTCGGTGGCCCATCCGACCTGCCCGCGCCTGTCCGCCGCCTGCCTTGAGGCGGCGCAAGACGCCGGCGTCACGGCCCATCAGGGCGGCACTTACCTCGCTATGGAAGGCCCGCAATTTTCGACGCTCGCCGAGAGCAAAATGTATCGCGAAAGCTGGGGCGCCGATGTCATCGGCATGACAAATATGCCCGAAGCCAAACTCGCCCGCGAGGCCGAGCTGTGCTATGCCTCCGTCGCCATGATCACCGATTACGACAGTTGGCACCCCGAGCACGGCGAAGTCGATGTGACTGAAATCATTAAAACTTTGATGGGCAACGCCGAGAAAGGCCGCGCTCTGGTCAGCCGCCTGCCCGCCCTTTTGGGCGCCGCGCGCGCGCCCTGCCCGCATGGCTGCGACCGCGCTCTGGACTATGCCATTCTCACAGCCCCCGAGGCCCGCGATCCGGCGCTTCTGGCCAAGCTTGACGCCGTGGCCGGCCGCGTGCTGTGATCGGCCCGCGCGCCGCCGCGTTACCCTTTGTTAAGAAAGATAGGCCAACATGACAGTCGAAACATGGATCGCCTTCGTCCTCGCCTCCTCGGTGCTTCTGATGATCCCCGGACCGACGATCCTTCTGGTGATGAGCTACGCCATCTCCAAGGGCCGCTCGGTGGCGCTGGCCTCCGCTGCGGGCGTCGCTCTGGGGGATCTGGTCGCCATGTCGGCCTCGCTCGCGGGCCTTGGCGCGCTGGTTCTGGCCTCGGCCACGGCGTTTTCGGTGCTCAAATGGGTCGGTGCGGCCTATCTGGTCTATCTCGGCGTCACGCTGCTGCGCTCGGCCCGCAACGGCCAGGAGGACAGCCTCGCACTGCCCAAGGCAGATCAGAGCGTCACGCCGCGCGGCGTCTTTGCCCACGCCGCCGCCGTCACCGCGCTCAACCCCAAGAGCATCGCGTTTTTCATCGCCTTCGTGCCGCAGTTCATCCGCCCGGAGGCGGCGGTTCTGCCCCAGATCGGCGTTCTGGTGGCCACCTTCGTCAGCCTTGCCACGCTCAACGCATTGGCCTATGCGCTCCTCGCGGATCACCTCCGCAGCTTCTTTTCCCAGCCCAGAGCGCTCGTCTGGATGACCCGCACCGGCGGCGCAACCCTGATCGCCATGGGTCTCTTCACCGCCACGCTCAAACGCGCAACCTCTTAGGACCCGACATGAAAGCCGTCAAAGACTACATCCGCACCATTGTTGATTTCCCCCATGAGGGCATTCTCTTTCGCGATGTCACAACGCTCTTTGCCGATCCGCGCGGCTTTCGCATGGCGATTGACCAGATGTTACACCCCTACGCAGGGATGCAGATCGACAAGGTCGTCGGCCTTGAGGCGCGCGGCTTTATCCTTGGCGGCGCAATCGCGCACCAGCTCTCTGTCGGCTTCGTGCCGATCCGCAAGAAAGGCAAGCTCCCCGGCGCGGTGATCTCGGAGCACTATACGCTCGAATACGGCGAGGCGATTGTCGAAATCCACGATGACGCCATCCAAGCGGGCGAGAAAATTCTCGTGGTCGATGACCTGCTCGCCACAGGCGGCACAGCCGAAGCCGGCATCAAGCTGATCGAGCGTTTGGGCGGCGAAATCATCAGCTGCGCCTTCGTGATCGACCTGCCCGATCTCGGCGGGCGCAAGCGCCTTGAGGCGCTTGGCATGGACGTCATGGCGCTCTGCGAATTCGAAGGGCTGTAACGCCCCTGTCAGCCTCCGGCGGCAGAGCCACCCACCGTAAGACCACCAATCATAACAGTGGGTTGGCCGACACCCACAGGCACCCATTGCCCCGCCTTGCCGCAGTTGCCCATGCCCGGATCCAGCGCCATATCGTTGCCCAGCGCGCGGATGTTTTTCAGCGCTGTCGCCCCGTCGCCAATCAGCGTGGCCCCCTTCACAGGCTCCATCACCTTGCCATTTCTCACACGGTAGGCCTCGGTGCAGGAGAAGACAAACTTGCCATTGGTGATGTCGACCTGCCCGCCGCCAAAGCCCACGGCCCAGATGCCGTCTTTCAGCTCGGCCACAATATCCTCCGGCGCCGCCGTGCCCCCCAGCATATAGGTATTGGTCATCCGCGGCATCGGCGCGTGCTGAAAGCTCTCGCGCCGCCCGTTGCCTGTCGGCTCAACCCCCATCAGCCGCGCATTCTGCCGGTCCTGCATATAGCCGACCAGAACACCATCCTCGATCAATACGGTCTTGCTGCTGGGCGTGCCCTCGTCATCAATCGAGATCGAGCCGCGCCGGTCAGGCAGGGTTCCGTCATCCAGCACGGTCACGCCCTTGGCGGCAATCTGCTGGCCCATCAGCCCGGCAAAAGCCGAGCTGCCCTTGCGGTTGAAATCGCCCTCAAGCCCGTGGCCGATCGCTTCATGCAGCAAAATACCGGGCCACCCCGGCCCCAGAACAATATCCATCTGCCCCGCAGGTGCGGGCACAGCGTCAAGATTGACAAGCGCAACACGCAGCGCCTCGCGCGCTCTGGCCCGCCAGCTTGCAGGCTCCAAGAGGCTGGTGAGCGCGATGCGCCCGCCGCCGCCCGCCGAGCCGCTTTCGCGCCGCCCGTCCTGTTCGACAATCACCCCGACGTTGAGCCGCACCATCGGGCGCACATCGGCCAGCCTTTGACCCCCGACACGCAGAATTTCGACTTCCTGATAGCTCGCAGACACAGAGGCCGTCACCTGCACCACCCTGCGATCAAGGCCGCGCGCATAGGCGTCAATCTCTTTCAAAATATCCAGCTTGGCCGAAAACCCCGCGCTCTCGATCGGGTCAATCGCTTCGTAAAGCCGCGTGTTTGTGCCCTTTGGCCCGACAGCCATGGTGCCGCCGCCCGCACCCACAGCAAGGCGCGCCGTCTCCACGGCGCGCGTCATCGCCGCTTCGCTGATCTCGGTGGAATGCGCATATCCCGCCACCTCGCCAAGCACAGCCCGCAAACCGAAACCTTGCGATGTGTCAAAACTGGCCGTTTTGACGCGCCCGTCATCCAAAACAAGCGCCTCAGACTTTGAGCGCTCCAGAAAAAGCTCGCCATCCTCCGCGCCGGCACAGGCTTTCTCTATTAAATTAAGGGCTTTTCGCTCGTCGACTTCTGTCTCAAAGGGGCGAAACGGCGCGTGTGTCATGATTCTTCCTGTCTGGCTCGGTGCGTATTTTCTTGATCTAAATCAAAAAAGCGTCTCTTTGACGCAAGCGACAATATTGTCTCTGCGCTCAGAATATGGTTTCTGATGCTCCAAGACGCAATGGGCCGAGACGTGAGTCTCTGGTTCTATTTGCTTTACGACAAAACAGAGATACTCAACCGATCAGGGTGAACCATGCGAATTCTTTCTTCTCTTCTGGCTCTTATGACAGCCTTTCTTGCCGCTCCTGCAATGGCACAAGACGCTGTAGAGCGTGTCGGCAAGCCTGTAGACGGCGCGCTGAACTTCCAGTTCGCAGCAACCGAACTGGCCCGCGACATTCACTGGCTCGACACAGCGATCAACTGGATCATCTTTGCGATCTGCCTTTTGGTGATCGGCCTCGTCCTCTGGATCATTGTCCGTCACAACCGCAAGGCCAACCCTGTTCCCGCGACCTTCACCCACAACACACCGATCGAGGTCATGTGGACCCTGATCCCGGTTCTGATCCTTGTGTTCATCGGGGCGTTCTCTCTGCCGGTTCTGTTCAAGCAACAGATCATCCCCGAAGGGGAAGTGAACATCAAAGTCACTGGCTACCAGTGGTATTGGGGCTATGAATACACCGATGAAGAGTTCGGCTTTGAAAGCTTCCTCGTGCAGCGCGAAAACCTCGCAAGCTATGGCTACTCGGACGATGAATACCTTCTGGCGACAGACACCCGCATCGTTGTGCCGGTCAACAAAACAGTCGTTATGACAGTGACCGCCGCAGATGTGATCCACTCCTGGGCCATGCCGGCCTTTGGCGTGAAGCAAGACGCCGTTCCCGGCCGCCTCGCGCAGCTCTGGTTCAAAGCCGAAAAAGAAGGTCTCTACTTCGGCCAGTGTTCCGAGCTTTGCGGCAAGGACCACGCCTATATGCCAATCACGCTCGAAGTCGTGAGCCAGGAGGCCTATGACACTTGGCTGGTTGGCGCGAAAGAAGAGTTCGCCGGCGTGACTGCACCCGTTGCTGTGGCACTGGCTGACTGATAAATTGCGGGTGGGGCAGCGCGCTGCCCCTTCCGTCCTCACCCGATCCAGAGAGATGGCATGAGCGATATTTCGACCAACACACGAATTGACAGCGGCGACGCAGGGTTTGGCGACTACTTCGCCTTGCTCAAGCCGCGCGTGATGTCGCTTGTGGTCTTCACAGCGCTTGTCGGGCTGCTCGCTGCGCCTGTGCCTGTGCACCCGCTGCTGGCGTTTGCCGCCATCCTTTTTGTGGCGATCGGCGGCGGCGCCTCTGGGGCGCTCAATATGTGGTATGATGCCGATATCGACCGCATCATGCGCCGCACCCAGAGCCGCCCCATTCCGGCGGGCAAGATTTCGGAGAGCGAAACCTTTGCCTTCGGTATGTTTCTGTCGGTTTTCTCGGTGATAATGCTGGCCCTCGCAAGCAACTTTGTGGCTGCGGCGCTTCTGGCCTTCACGATCTTCTTTTACGTTGTGGTCTATACCATGTGGCTCAAACGCTGGACGCCACAAAACATCGTTATCGGCGGTGCCGCAGGGGCTTTCCCGCCCATGATCGGCTGGGCCGTGGCCACAGGCGGCGTCAGTGTCGAAAGCGTTCTGATGTTCACTCTGATCTTCATGTGGACGCCGCCCCATTTCTGGGCGCTGGCTCTGTTCATGAAGTCAGATTACCGCGACGCCGGCGTGCCCATGCTCACCGTCACACATGGCCGCAAAGCGACCCGCGCCCATATCATCATCTACACAGTCCTGCTCGCGCCAATCGCAGTGGGCACAGGCTTCACAAGCATCGGTGGCCCCGTCTATCTGGCAACCGCCCTACTGCTCAATGCGGTCTTCCTCAAAGGCGCATGGGATATCTGGCGCCGCGCCGAGGCCACCGCCGAAGCAGACGATTACAAAACAGAAAAGCGCTTCTTTGCGTTCTCGATCTTCTATCTTTTCGCTCATTTCGTCGCCATTCTGGTGGAAAAGGGCCTTGCCCCCTACGGTCTTGGAGGCTGGTCATGAGCAGCAACGGCAACAGCAACAGTGCCCCCCGTGTCGAGCACGAAATTCACGGCCGCCGCCGCAGCCGCAATGTCGGCCTCGGGATTGTGCTTGGCTCGTTCGTTTTTCTCGTCATGGGGATGACCTACGTCAAACTGACCGCGCAAAACGCGGCCATGGCGGCAGAACACAGCAAAAAAGTAGCGGCCGAAGCCGCAGCCCAAGGGACAGCCACATCAACGTCTTCACAGGAGATAAGTGACTGATGGCCCTTAAAGGTAAAAACAAAACTCTGGCCCAAACCGTGAGCGTTGTTGTGCTCATGGGTGCGCTCGCATGGGCCTCTGTGCCGTTTTATGACTGGTTCTGCCGGGTGACGGGCTTTGGCGGCGTCACCAATACCGCCGAGGCTGGCTCTGATGTGATCCTCGACCAGAAGATCAAAATCCGCTTTGACGCCTCGATCGAGCGCGACTTCCCATGGACCTTCAAGCCCATGCAGCGCGAAATGGAAGTGCGCATCGGCGAGACCGGCCTCGCGTTTTACGAGGCCCACAACCCGACAGACCGCCCCGTTGCCGGCTCGGCGGCCTACAACGTAACGCCCTATGAGGCGGGTGGCTTTTTCACCAAGATTGATTGCTTCTGCTTTGAAGAACAGGTGCTTCAGCCTGGCGAGCGGGTGCAAATGCCTGTGACCTTCTTTGTTGACCCAGAGATTGTCACAGACCGCGAAGGGCAGTATGTCCATACTATAACTTTGGGCTACACGTTCTACGAAATAGACCTGCCAGAAGCGCAAGCTTCACTGGAGACAGGCGAAAATACGAACCTTAACTAATCACATCTAGCCTCAGGCGAGGGACACCATGGCGCACGAAAAAAACCACGACTACCACATTCTACCCCCTTCAGCATGGCCGCTTCTCGGCGCTCTTGCTTGCTTTGTCCTGCTCTTCGGCGCTGTGCTCTATTTCCACGATGTCACAGCCTTCGTGATGATCGCCGGCTTCCTGTTCACATTCTACGTGATGTATGGCTGGTGGTCCGAGGTTGTCCACGAAAGCAACACAGGCGACCATACGCCGGTTGTCCAGATCGGCCTGCGCTACGGTGTGGTGCTGTTCATCATGTCCGAAGTGATGTTCTTTGCCGCTTGGTTCTGGAGCTTCTTCAAGCACGCGCTCTACCCGATGGGGCCTGAAAGCCCGATGGTTGACGGCCAGTTCCCCCCTGCGGGCATCGAAACATTCGATCCATGGCACCTGCCGCTGATCAACACGCTGATCCTGCTCTGCTCGGGCGCGGCCGCGACATGGGCGCACCACGCGATGGCTCATGAAAACAACCGCCAGGACATGAAGTGGGGCCTTATTCTGGCCGTCGCTCTCGGTGTCCTCTTCACGGGCTTCCAAGCCTATGAATACAGCCACGCCGCCTTCGGCTTTGCAGGCAACATCTACGGTGCAAACTTCTTCATGGCGACCGGCTTTCACGGCTTCCACGTTGTGATCGGCACCATCTTCCTGGCCGTTTGCCTCTTCCGCCTTCAGGCGGGCCACTTCACGCCCCAAAGCCACGTCGGCTTTGAAGCGGCGGCGTGGTATTGGCACTTTGTGGATGTGGTCTGGCTTTTCCTTTTCGCCAGCGTCTACATCTGGGGCCAGTAAGGCCTGACGCCTCCGGGCAGACCTCTTTGCAAGCGCCCCGCCTTTTCGCGGGGCGTTTCGCGTTTGAGCCCTTGCACCCCGGCCCCCTCTCGCCCTACTCATTCGCTATGAAACACAACTGGCCTTTCCTCGTTCTGTCCGCCCTCGTGCTCGCCCTTCTGGTGAGCCTTGGCAACTGGCAGCTCGCCCGCAAAGCCGAAAAAGCAGCCTATATCGCCGCCATCCAAGCCCGCCTCAAAGCTGCGCCGGTGGCTGTTCCTGCCGCGCCTGATCCGGTGGCAGACCAGTTTCTTGCGGTGCAGGCCACTGGCCGCTTCACAGGTGGTGATATCCGTGTGCTGGTTTCGACCCGCGACTATGGCGCAGGCTACCGGATTGTGCAGGCGTTCGAGACCGGGGGCCGCCGCCTGCTCGTTGATCGCGGCTATATCCGGGTGGCTGACAAAGACGCCCCGCGCCCCGCCGGCGATGCAACCGTTGAGGGCAATCTGCACTGGCCAGAGGAGCGCGACAGCTACACCCCGGAGAACGATCTGGCCGGCAACACATGGTATGCCCGCGATGTGGCCGCACTGGCCGCGGCATTGAACACAGAAGAGGTGCTTGTCGTGGCACGCTCCGAGGCCCCCAAATCGGCGCACATCCTGCCGCTGCCGCTTGACACAAGCACAATCCCGAACCGCCATTTGGAATACATCATCACATGGTATGGATTGGCCGCCGTTTGGGTGCTAATGACCGTCTACTTTCTGAAACGCCGAAGCGCGAAAGCGAAACAATGAATTATATCTCGACCCGCGGCCAAGCGCCTGAACTTTCCTTTGAAGACGCCATGCTCACCGGCCTTGCCCGCGATGGCGGGCTTTATCTGCCCGATACGATCCCGACGCTCTCCCCAGACGAGATCGCCGCCTTGGCTGGCCTGTCCTATGAAGAGACCGCTTTTGCCATCATGCGCCCCTTTATCGGCGAGACATTTTCTGACGCGCAGTTCAAAGAGCTGATCGCCAAAGCCTATGCCGGCTTCGGTCACGCCGCCCGCGCGCCGCTGGTGCAGCTCGGCGCAGGGCACTTTTTGCTCGAGCTGTTCCACGGCCCGACACTGGCCTTCAAAGACTTCGCCATGCAGATCATCGGCCAGATGTTTCAGGCCGCGCTCAGCCGCTCGGGCAAGCGGATCACCATTGTCGGGGCCACCTCGGGCGACACAGGCTCCGCCGCGATCGAGGCCTTTCGCGGGCTGTCCAATGTCGATGTGTTTATTCTTTACCCCCATGGCCGCGTCTCTGAGGTTCAGCGCCGCCAGATGACAACCCCGAGCGAAAGCAATGTCCACGCCCTCGCTGTGACAGGTGACTTTGATGACTGTCAGGCGCGCGTGAAAGATATGTTCAACGACTTTGCCTTCCGCGACGGCGTGTCACTTGCAGGGGTCAATTCGATCAACTGGGGCCGCGTGCTCGCGCAGGTGGTTTATTACTTCTCCTCCGCCGTGGCCCTTGGCGCGCCCCACCGCAAAGTCAGCTTCACCGTGCCCACAGGCAACTTCGGTGACATTTTCGCAGGCTATATCGCCAAGCGCATGGGTCTGCCGATTGAGCGCCTCGTTGTGGCGACAAACCAGAACGATATCCTGCACCGCTGCCTCTCCACGGCAGAGTATCGCCCCGATGGCGTCACCCCCTCGATCAGCCCCTCGATGGACATTCAGGTCAGCTCCAATTTCGAACGCGCCCTGTTTGAGGCCTATGGCCGCGACGCCGCTCCCGTCGCGCAGCTCATGGCCGAGCTGAAGCAGTCGGGCTTCTCCGTCAGCCAGGGCGCGCTGCAAGCCCTGCGCGAAAGCTATGACAGCGGCAATTGCTCGGAGGCCGAAACCAGCGAGACAATCAAGCGCACTCTGGCCGAAACGGGCGAGCTGCTGTGCCCGCATTCCGCCATCGGCGTCAAAGTGGCCGAAGAACACCTCGCGCCCGACACGCCGATGATCACACTGGCCACCGCGCATCCTGCCAAATTCCCCGATGCGGTCGAAGCGGCCACAGGCATCCGCCCGCCGCTGCCGCCCCGCATGGCCGATCTTTTTGAGCGCGAAGAGCGCGTCACCCGCGTCGAGAATGATCTCGTCGCCCTGCAAACCCTTATCAAAGAACGGATCGCGCATTGAGCATCCAGACGCACACTCTCCCCAACGGCTTTCGCATCGTCACCGAGCATATGCCCGGCCTTCAGTCTGCCTCTGTCGGCATCTGGATCACCGCAGGCGCCCGCAACGAGACGCTCAAACAAAACGGCATCGCACATTTTCTGGAGCACATGGCCTTCAAAGGCACCAAGACGCGCTCGGCCCTCGACATTGCCGAGGCGATTGAAAATGTTGGCGGCTATATCAACGCCTACACCAGCCGCGAAACCACAGCCTATTACGCACGCGTTCTGGCGGGCGATGTGCCGCTCGCCGTTGACGTGATCGGCGATATTCTGGTGAACCCGGTGTTTGACCCCCGCGAAATCGAGATCGAACGTGGCGTGATCCTGCAAGAAATCGGACAGGCCCTTGATACGCCTGACGATGTGATCTTTGACTGGCTTCAGGAAGAAGCCTACCCCGATCAGGCTCTTGGCCGCACCATCCTTGGCCCAAGCGAGCGCATCAAGGCTTTCTCGCGTGACAATCTCAAAGACTTTGTCGCCCAGTATTATGGCCCCGAAAATATGATACTCTCGGCCGCTGGCGGCGTCGATCATGACGCGCTCGTCAAACAGGCCGAGGCGCTGTTTTCTGCTATGCCGCGTGGCAATGCCCCCAAAGAGACGCCGGCGCATTTTACAGGCGGCGAGCGCCGTGTTGTCAAAGACCTTGAGCAAGCCCACCTCGCCTTGGGCTTTGAAGGCCCGACCTATCGTGATGACGCGATCTTTACCGCACAGATTTATGCCTCCGCCCTTGGCGGCGGTATGTCCTCGCGGCTGTTTCAGGAGATTCGCGAAAAACGGGGGCTGTGCTATACGATTTTCGCCTCCGCCGGCGCTCATGCCGATACCGGGATGATGACAATCTACGCTGGCACCTCGGGCGAGCAAGTTGGCGAGCTGGCCGAAATCACTCTGGCCGAAATGGCCCGCGCGGCTGACGATATGTCAGATGTCGAGGTCGACCGCGCCCGCGCGCAAATGAAGGCGGGAATGCTGATGGGCCTTGAAAGCCCCTCCAGCCGCGCCGAGCGCCTGGCCCGCATGACACAGATCTGGGGCCGCGTGCCCGATCTTGACGAAGTGGTCGAAAAAATTGATGCGGTCAGCCGCCAGAGCGTGCGCGACTTCGGCGCCGAGATGGCAACATCGGCCAAAACCGCTGTTGCGCTTTATGGTCCCGTCGAGGGCGCGCCCGAGCTTGGCACCCTCTTGCAAAAGCGGGCCGCCTAATGCTCATGCGGGCGCGCAAAAAGCTGAGGCTCCAAACCGAGCGCCTCACACTGCGCGCCCCCGTTCATTCCGATTTTCACAGCTGGTCCACACTGCGCCACGAGTCCGAGGCCTATCTGACCCCTTGGGAGCCAAGCTGGAACATCGACCACCTGTCGCGCCGCGCCTTTACCAACCGTGTCTATTGGGCACAGCGCTCCATGTCAGGCGATACCGCGCTCCCGCTCTTCATTTTCCGCCGCGCCGATCAACAGCTCATAGGCGCAATCACCATCGACAATATCCGCCGCGGCCCGGCCCAAGCCGCCACCGTCGGGTATTGGACAGGCCAGAGCTTTGCGCGTCAGGGCTTCATGCATGAAGCTCTCACAGCCGTCGTGCACCACGGCTTCCACGTGATGGATCTGAGCCGGATAGAGGCCGCCTGCCTGCCGGAAAACACCCCGTCGCGCGGCCTGCTTGAGCGCTCCGGCTTCAAATACGAAGGCGTCGCGCAAAGCTATCTCCAAATCAACGGGCGCTGGCGCACCCATGTCTTATATGCCGCCCTCAGGATGGACCGTCGCGGCAAAACAGATATAGGCTAGGGCAATGCTCACAGACCTCACACCAGACCTGCTCACACAGCTTGACGTGCGCCTCCCCTCAGGCACCCTGCGCGAGGCAGCGCCACGCTATCTTGAGGAGCCACGCGCCAAATGGCAGGGCGTCGCCGCCGCCGTGGCGGCCCCCAAAACAGCAGAAGAGGTCAGCACAATCCTGCGCTTTTGCACAGAGCACCGCATCGCACTGATCCCTTATGGCGGCGGCACAGGCCTTGTCGGCGGACAAGTCACAAGTTCGGGCGCCCCCCTGCTTCTCTCGCTTGAACGCATGAACAGCATTCGCGAACTCCACCCCAGCGAAAACGTGATCGTCGTTGAGGCCGGCTGCACGCTTCAGGCCGTGCAGGACGCAGCCGAGCAGGCCAACCGTCTGTTTCCGCTCTCTATCGGCTCCAAAGGCACAGCCCAGATCGGCGGCAACCTCGCGACAAATGCGGGCGGAATCAATGTTTTGCGCTATGGCAATGCCCGCGATCTGGCGCTTGGCCTCGAAGCCGTTCTGCCCGATGGCAGCATCTGGAACGGCCTCACCCGTCTGCGCAAAGACAACACAGGCTATGACCTGCGCAATCTGCTGATCGGCTCCGAAGGCACCCTTGGTATCATCACAGCCGCCGCGCTCAAGCTGTTTGCCCGCCCCGCCCAGACGGGCACGGCGCTCTTTGCCGTGACAAGCCCCGAGGCCGCGCTCACATTGCTCGCCCGGCTGCGCGACATCGCCGGCGAAAGCATCAGCGCCTTTGAGCTGTTGCACCGCCAAGGGCTTGAATTTGTCGCCGAAACACTGCCCGGGCAGCGCCTGCCTTGGCCCGATCCGCCCGAATGGATGGTGCTCACAGAGCTTGGCCTTGCCCGCGGGCCAACACCGCAAGCGCTGTTTGAAGAGCTGTTTGAAATTGCCTTGGAGGAGGGTCTCGCAGAGGACGGCATCATCGCCCAGAGCGAAGGCCAGTCCGCCGAGCTATGGGGCCTGCGCGAGGCGATTCCCATCGCCAACAAAAACATCGGCGGCATCTCAAGCCATGATATTTCCCTGCCGCTGAGCGCTATTCCCGCCTTCATCCCCCGCGCCACAGAGGCTCTGGCCGCCCATGGTGCCTATCGGATCAACTGCTTTGGCCATCTGGGCGACGGCAACCTGCACTTCAATGTCTACCCCCCCAAAGGGGCCGAGCGGGCCGCCTACAAAGGGGCCGCAAGCGCTGTGCAAGACATTGTTCATGACATCACGGTCGAGATGGGCGGCTCGTTTTCGGCCGAGCACGGGCTTGGCCGCCTCAAAGCCGCCGATCTGGAGCGCTACGGCGCGCCCGCCAAACTGGCCGCAATGCACAGCATCAAAGCCGCGCTTGACCCGCTGGGGATTATGAATCCGGGCGCCGTTTTGCGCGGGAAAAGTTAAAACGATTCAGAAGCTGTTAACCATCCCAAGGTAATGATGATTCTTGTAAGAGAACGGAGTCACAATGCCTGAAGGTTTACATCCTTCCACTCACCCCCCACTCCCACCCACCACGGAAGATGATCGGGTGTTGTGGCTTCGTCTCTTACGCTCCCATCGTGTCGGAATCGCGACGTTTTTCCGCCTCTTGTCAGAGCACGGCAGCGCCGCCGCAGCCCTCTCTGCCCTTCCCGAGATTGCCCGCGCCGCCGGCGTGGAGCGCTATAAGGCCTGCGCCGAAGAGGCCGCCCGCGCCGAGCTGACCCGCGGTGCCGAGGCGGGCGCCAGTCTGCTGTGTTACGGCGCGCCGGAGTATCCTGAGGCGCTCTATGATCTTTCCGATCCGCCCCCCCTTCTCTGGGCGCGCGGGGACATTTCCCTTCTCAACAAACCCTCGATCGGCATGGTCGGGGCGCGCAATGCCTCCTCTCTGGGCGGGCGTACCGCACGGATGCTTGCCTCGGAGCTGTCCAAGACAGGCTATGTCATCGTTTCGGGCCTCGCGCGCGGCATTGATACCGCCGCCCATCTCGCCAGCCTTGAGGGCGGCACCATCGCGGTGCTCGCGGGCGGCGTTGATGTGATCTACCCCTCTGAAAACGCCCATCTCGCCCGTGATATTTCACAAAAGGGTCTGTTGATCAGCGAGCAGCCGATGGGCCTTGCGCCGCAAGCGCGCCATTTTCCGCGCCGCAACAGGCTGATTTCGGGCCTCTCGAGCGGTCTTGTGGTTGTCGAGGCCGCTGCCAAATCGGGCAGCCTGATCACGGCCCGCAACGCGCTGGATCAGGGCCGCGAGGTGCTCGCCGTGCCGGGGCATCCCTTTGATGCCCGCGCCTCTGGCTGCAATATGCTGATCCGCGATGGGGCCACGCTTGTGCGCTCTGCCAGCGATGTTCTTGAAACCCTCGCGCCCCTTGTCCCCGCCGCGCAGACGGCCCAGCCCGCGCTGGCGCTCGATATTCCCCCGCCCCCGCCCGAGCGGCGCGGCCTCGCAGAAACCGCCGCGTTACACCAGCAAATCCTGTCGCGCCTCGGCCCCTCTCCCCTTCCCGAAGACCAGCTCATTCGCGATCTGGCCGCGCCGGCCTCTCTCGTCGGACCGGCCCTTGTCGAGCTTGAGCTCGACGGTAAAATCAACCGCGCCGCAGGCGGTCTGCTGACAAAAGAGCTGGAAAACCTGCCCCAGTAAGCGGCGATAAACGCGCTTTTCCGGTTGAACCAAAATCACCGCATTGACATTCCCTATGCGCTGGCCACATTTTGCGCGGCCACCGAGTGCGCGAATTTGAGAGGAAGTTTATGCCCGTAGTTGTTGTCGAATCCCCGGCCAAGGCCAAAACGATCAATAAATATTTGGGGTCCGATTACACCGTTCTGGCCTCCTATGGCCATGTGCGTGATCTGCCGCCCAAAGACGGATCGGTCGACACCGAGAATGATTTTGACATGACATGGGAAGTCGGCGTCGACAGCCGCAAACACGTCAAAGCCATTGCCGATGCGCTCAAAACCGACCCGAACCTTATTCTCGCAACCGACCCCGACCGCGAGGGAGAGGCGATCAGCTGGCATCTGGAAGAGGCCCTTCGCAAGCGCAAGGCGATCAAAAAAGACACCCCCGTGAGCCGCGTGGTCTTCAACGCGATCACCAAGGCCGCTGTCACCGAAGCCATGCAAAACCCCCGCGAAATCGACGCGCCGCTGGTAGAGGCCTATCTCGCCCGCCGCGCGCTGGATTATCTCGTCGGCTTCAATCTCTCCCCCGTGCTCTGGCGCAAGCTGCCCGGCGCGCGCTCTGCCGGCCGCGTGCAGTCGGTCTGCCTGCGCCTCATTGTCGAGCGCGAAATGGAAATCGAGGCGTTCAACCCGCAAGAATACTGGACTGTCAAAGCCCTGCTCAGCACAGCCCGCGGCCAAGACTACGAGGCCCGCCTCACTGTGCTGGCTGGCAAGAAACTCGAGAAATTTGACATCTCAAACGCCACCCAAGCCGAGCTTGCGGTGCAGGCCATTCAGAGCCGCGAGCTGTCGATCACATCGGTCGAAGCCAAACCCGCCGCGCGCAACCCCTCCGCGCCGTTTATGACCTCCACGCTCCAGCAGGAGGCCTCCCGCAAGTTCGGCATGGGTGCGCGCGCCTGTATGAGCACCGCCCAGCGCCTCTATGAAGCAGGTCACATCACCTATATGCGAACCGACGGGATCGACATGGCCCCCGAAGCGGTGAGCGAGGCCCGCGCCGCCATCGCCGCGCGTTTTGGCGAAAAATATGTGCCCAAAGAGCCGCGCATCTACAAGAACAAAGCCAAGAACGCCCAAGAAGCGCACGAATGTATCCGCCCCACCAATCTCGAGGCCGACGCCGCAGCACTCAAGCTGCGCGATGCCGACCAGGCCAAGCTCTATGACCTGATCTGGAAGCGCACGCTCGCCTGCCAGATGGAAAGCGCCCGCATGGAGCGCACCACGGTCGAAATCGGCTCACAAGATGAGCAGGTTGGCCTGCGCGCCACCGGTCAGGTTGTTTTGTTTGACGGATTCATGGCTGTTTATGAAGAGGGCCGCGACGATGCTGTTGTGGATGACGATGACAAGCGCCTGCCCCAGATCAGTCAAGGCGAAGCCGCGCCCAAAAAATCGGTCACGCCCGAGCAGCATCATACCCAGCCGCCGCCCCGCTACACCGAGGCGACGCTGGTCAAGCGCATGGAAGAGCTGGGCATTGGCCGCCCCTCGACCTACGCCAGCGTGATCACCACGATTCAGGATCGCGAATATGTGCGCAAAGAACAAAACCGCCTCTTCCCGGAAGACAAGGGCCGTATTGTAACGATCTTTCTGCTGAATTTCTTTCGCAAATATGTCGGCTATGAGTTCACATCTTCGCTGGAAGACGAGCTTGACGATGTCTCCGCCGGCAACCGCGATTATAAGAAAGTGCTCGAGCGCTTCTGGCGCGACTTTTCCGCCGCGATTGCCGAAACAAGCGAGCTGCGCATCTCCGAAGTGCTCGATGTGCTCGATGAGGCGCTCGCACCGCAGCTCTATCCGCCGCGCGAAGACGGATCCGATCCGCGCCTCTGCCCCAAATGTGGCAGTGGCCAGTTGCACCTCAAATCCTCGCGCACCGGCGGCTTTGTCGGCTGTGGCAACTACCCCGAATGCACCTACACCCGCCCCATCGCAGGCGAGGGCGCCGATGGCGACGAGCGCGTGCTCGGCGAGGATGCAGGCGATGAGATCTGGCTCAAGTCGGGCCGCTTTGGCCCCTATGTGCAGCGCGGCGAGCCAACGCCCGAGAACAAGAAACCGCCCCGCGCCTCTCTGCCCAAGGGCTGGCAAAAAGACGAGATGGACCTTGCAAAGGCGCTCACCCTTCTCAGCCTGCCCCGCCAGATCGGCGAACACCCCGAAGGCGGCATGATCAGCTCGAACTTTGGCCGCTTTGGCCCCTATGTGATGCACCAGCTCCCCGACGATGCTAAGCCGACCTATGCCAACCTCAAAGACCCCAATGATGTCTTTGAGCTGGGCATGAACCGCGCGGTCGAGCTTCTGGCCGAAAAGCGCGCCAATCCGGGGCGAGGCCGCTCGGCGGCGGCCAAGCCGCTCAAGGAACTGGGCGAGCACCCCGAGAGCGGCGGCGCTGTCAATGTCATGGAAGGCCGCTATGGCCCCTACGTGAAGTGGGAAAAGGTCAATGCAACCATTCCCAAAGACGTCGAGGCCTCTGATGTGACCATGGAGCAGGCTGTCGAATGGATCGCCGAAAAGGCGGCCAAGGGCGGCAAAAAGAAAGCCGCGCCCAAGAAAAAAGCCGCCGCAAAGAAGCCCGCAGCGAAAAAGCCGGCGGCGAAAAAAGCGGCGCCCAAAAAAGCGACGGCGAAAAAAGACTAAACAGCATGGCAGGGCCGGCCCCGGGGCGCCTAAGTAGAAACCCTGCCATGATTGACACTTCTGCGCGCGCGCGCCAAAACTCGGCCAACCATATTCCTCAGGAGTTATCCCATGAAAAAAGTCTACGGATCAGCCGCCGAAGCGCTGGACGGCCTTCTCTTTGACGGTATGTTCATTGCCTCCGGCGGGTTCGGTCTTTGCGGCCTGCCAGAGCTTTTGTTGCAGGCCATCAAAGACGCTGGCACCAAAGATCTCACCTTCGCCTCAAACAATGCCGGCGTTGACGACTTTGGCATCGGCATTTTGCTTCAAACCCGGCAAGTGAAGAAAATGATTTCCTCATATGTCGGCGAAAATGCCGAGTTTATGCGCCAGTATCTCTCTGGCGAGCTTGAGCTTGAGTTCAACCCCCAAGGCACATTGGCCGAGCGCCTGCGCTCGGGCGGCTGCGGCATCCCCGGCTTTTACACTAAAACAGGCGTCGGAACGGTGATTGCCGATGGCAAAGAGCATAAAGATTTTCCGACAGGCCCAAATGGCCAGGATGAAACCTATATCCTGGAAACCGGCCTCTTCGCCGACCTCGCTGTTGTAAAAGCCTGGAAAGCCGACGCCACAGGCAACCTCGTCTTCCGCAAAACCGCGCGCAACTTCAATCCGCCGGCTGCCATGTCAGGCAAAATCTGCGTCGCTGAAGTCGAGGAAATCGTGCCAACAGGCTCGCTTGACCCTGATCACATTCACCTGCCCGGCATCTACGTGCACCGCATCATTCAAGGCGATCACGAGAAACGCATCGAGCAACGCACAGTACGGAGCGCATAATATGTGGGATCGCAATCAAATGGCGGCACGCGCCGCACAAGAGCTGCAAGACGGCTGGTATGTAAATCTGGGCATCGGCATTCCGACGCTCGTGAGCAACTACATCCCCGAGGGCATTGAAGTAACCCTTCAGTCCGAAAACGGTATGCTCGGCATGGGGCCGTTTCCGATCGAAGGCGAAGAAGATGCCGATTTGATCAACGCAGGCAAACAAACCATCACAGAGCTGCCCCAGACCGCCTATTTTGACAGCGCGCAGAGCTTTGGCATGATCCGTGGTGGCAAGATCGCCATGGCCATTCTGGGCGCAATGGAAGTCGCCGAGAACGGCGATCTGGCCAACTGGATGATCCCCGGCAAGCTCGTCAAAGGCATGGGCGGCGCGATGGATCTTGTGGCCGGGGTGGGCCGTGTGGTTGTGGTCATGGACCACACCAACAAACATGGCGAAAGTAAAGTCCTCAAGGAATGCACCCTGCCACTCACCGGCAAGGCCGTTGTCGACCGCATCATCTCCAATCTCGGGGTGCTTGATGTCGTGGAAGGCGGGCTGAAAATCGTCGAGCTGGCCGATGGCGTGACAGAAGACGAAATGCGCGCGGCGACACAGGCCACACTGGTCTGATCTCCTCTGCGGCGAGCACAAAGGCGGGTCTCCTCGGAGGCCCGCTTTTTTCTTGGCCAAACCGCGCGACACATCAAGCGCAAAGGAAGCGGCCTGATGCTCTGCCTCCCCCGATCCGATAGAGGCTGGCCGCGGTCTTACGGCCAAAAGCAGGCTCGCCGGACCCGCGCGCCCCGCGCGCCACATACCCCGCCCGTCAGGGCAAAACCGTCACAGCCATCACTTGGCCTGCGCCATCGCGAAGTTGAAGACACAGCCGTCACTTGCCAGTTCCGGCGGCGTCAGACAAAGCCCCCGCGCCGTTTTGAACGCGGCAAGCACCTTGGGCACATAATCGCGCGTCTGCGCATAGTCCGGCACACCGCCGGCGCGCTTCACAGCGTTTTCACCCGCATTATAACTCGCCAAAACAAGAATAGGGTCGCGGTCAAACGTCTTCATCAACACATCAAGATACGCCACGCCCCCCTTGATATTCTGCGCAGGTTGAAACGCATCCGTGACCCCGAAGCGCTCCGCCGTGACGGGCATAAGCTGCATCAACCCCTGCGCCCCCGCCGCGCTCACAGCGTTCACCCGTCCGCCGCTCTCAATCGCAATCACCGCAAGCACAAGCGCAGGCGACACCTCGGTGCCGATCGTCGCCTTCAAAATATCCACCCCCCGCCGCTCGACAATCCCGCGCAAGAGGTCAAGCCGGGGGGTCGCAACACGCCTGCCGCCCGGCCCGTTGCTCACGCTCACCAGCGCAGGCGCAAGCCGTCCGGGGGCGCTCTCAGCAAGGCTTGGCGAAATCCTGTCCCAGAACCAGCTATAGGAGCCGGTCGGTTGGCGCGGGGCCGGCGCGCGCGCCGCGTCGGGCGTGGCGGGCGTGGCAGGCTTGGGCGTTGCGGGCGGCATAAGGCCACTGCTCTTGCCGCGCTGGCGCTCAAGATCGGCTGCATTTATCTGAATGGTAATCTTGTTCTTCGCCCCCGCCTTGAGCGGCTTCACCGTCTTGAAGGTAAAATCACGAAACTGCGCAGGCTGATCAGCCAGCACAGGCGGCGCGCTCAGTAGCGCGAGAAGACTCATTACACATATGGCCCGCATTTTTGCGTTCTGCTCTGCCTGTTACTCTTCCAAACTATCGCAGACTCTTTCAATTTGAACCAGTCTGACAGCTCTTTTCACATCAAATTTGCGGCAAAATTACCCGTTCCATCAAAATGCACCGGCTTTTCAGACAAAAAGGCGCAAATTTTATTGTTGAATATCAGTTAACTAACCTACCGCCGCCGGATTGCACCCAAATGTGCTGAAATTGCTTAATTCGTGCCCAATTCCTGCCGTTTTCCACTGGCTATATCTGCCCATACCGAAACGGTGGTGAGCCAAAGAGAGAGCGCCCATCAAATGACCGCAAGGTAGGACAAACCTAAATGATCCTTTGGAGGGACATACGATGATGAATTTTTTCAAGAACTTCCGTAAAGACGAAGACGGCGCGGTGACAGTTGACTGGGTGGTTCTCACAGCCGCCGTTGTTGGCCTCGCAGTTGCCGCTTACTCGTCGATCCAGACAGGCGCGTCAGACCTGACATCGCGCACAAACACCTATATGGATCGCCAAAACCCTGGCAGCTTCCGCTAAGTTTGCAAAAAGTGTTGCGCCGCCCTTCGGTGGGGAGGGGCGGCCCCCGCTTATTTTGCTTCCGCTTTTTTCTGCTCCCTTTTTAGACTCCGGAGGCAAATCCAGTGTTGCCAACGATCAAACATTTTTTCAAACGTGATGATGGCGCCGTAACGGTCGATTGGGTCGTTCTGACAGCCGCGGTTGTCGGGCTGCTCGCAGCAGGCTACGGCATGATGCGCCAAGGCACAGCAGATCTGGCAGACGGCACATCCGACTATATGATCAGCAAGGACGCAGGCCAGTTCTAAGGCCCGCCCCCGCATTTCGTAGATGCCCGCTGGCACCACCAGCGGGTTTGTCGTTTTGAAAGCGTCCCGCAGATTTCACGATATCACCCCGCATCCAACACCTTCCTGCCACATTCCCGGGTTAATCATGCGCCAAGGCGCGGCCTCTTTGAGCCGCCCACATCAAACTTGAGGAAGAGATCATGCGAGCCGTTTTCGGATTGGTACTCATAGCAGGCATCGCCCTCGCGGGCTTTGCTGTCTACATGGCGAAAGGTTACATCGACAGCACGCAGAGCGCGCTGGCCGCAGCAGAAGCCAACAGCGGTATGATCGACACTGTCGAGATTTTCGTTTCAAAAAAATCCGTCAAATATGGCGATAGCCTCGCCGCCGAAGATGTGCGCTTGGTGCCATGGCCCCGCAGGTCGGTCCCCGAAGGTGCCTATACTGTCCCGACCGATCTTTTCCCGCAGGGGTTTGACAAGCCGCGCGCCGTATTGCGCTCGATCGAGCCGGGCGAAGCCATTCTGACAGTCAAGCTCACAGAAGCCGGCCAGCAGGCAGGGCTGACCTCCCTGCTCCAGCCCGGCCAGCGCGCCTTCACCATCGAGGTTGATGTCACATCCGGGGTCTCCGGCTTTCTGCGTCCGGGCCATTCGGTCGATGTCTACTGGACAGGTCTGGTCCAAAACAGCCAGCGCAGCGCCGAGGTCACCAAACTGATCCAGTCAAGCCTGCCGCTGATCGCGATAGACCAATCCGCCAATGAAGAGGTCGAAAGTTCGGGCATCGCCCGCACCGTGACAGTCGCCGTCTCCGCACAGCAGGTCGCCTCGCTGGCGCAGGCCCAATCCACAGGCCGCCTGTCGCTGTCGCTCATCGGCTCGGGAGACGCCCGCACAAACGAGGTGATCGAGGTCGATCAAAACGCATTGCTCGGTCTGACCGAAGTCGAAGCGCCGCTCGAAGTGCAGGAAGAAAAGATCTGCACCATCCGCACGAGGCGCGGCGCTGAAGTGGTCGAAATCGAGATCCCCTGCACCAATTGAAGCCCGCCAAAGGCAGCTCCCAAAGAGGCTCCGCACCTGCGGGGCCTTGTCTCTGTTGGCGGGGCAAACTGCGTGGCTGTTGCCTCAGATCAACATAAACAAAACAGATGAACGCTTTGATTCTTGCAAAAAAAAGCAAACTAACGCATGGTCGCGGCAATAAAGGGCAAAAAGCCCATTGGGTAATGTGATCAGAGAGGCAGGTCACAATGATATTGAGCAGATTTTTCAAAGCAACAGTCGCAAGCATCGCACTCGCACTGGCAACAGCTCCAACCGCAAGCATGGCCGAGTCCCTGCGCGTGGTCAAACGCGGCACATCAAGCACGCTTGAAGTGCCCATGAACCGCGCAGTTGTCGTCGAGAGCGATCAGCCCTTCGCAGAGCTGAGCATCGCAAATCCCGCGATTGCAGATATTTCGTCGCTGTCGGACCGCACAATCTATGTGCTCGGCAAGGCCCCGGGCCTGACGACCCTGACCATTCTGGACGCCAACGGCCGCCTCATCACAAACGTGGATGTGCGCGTTGCCTCTGATATCACCGAATTCAAAGAGCGCCTGCGCCAAATTCTCCCCGGCGAGAAAATCGAAGTGCGCACCGCCAATGACGGCATCGTGCTTTCGGGCACAGTCTCCTCGGCGGCCCGCCTCCAGCGCGCCCTTGATCTGGCCGAGCGCTATGCGCCCGAGCGGGTGTCAAACCTCATGGTTGTCGGTGGGATCCAGCAAGTCATGCTCAAAGTGCGCTTTGCCGAAATGCAGCGCACCGTGTCCAAGTCGCTCAGCTCCTCGCTGTCGCTCAACGGCAGCGCAGCCGGCGGCAACCTCGGCATCAACGGCGGCACCAACACAACAAACAACTCCGGCGCCATTTCAACAGCCCTCGGCGGCGCCGTGCCCAGCCTCAATGAAAACAACGGCGCAATGCTGTTTGGCTTCAATGCCGGTTCGGTTCAGGTCGGCGTTCTGCTGGAAGCCCTTGAAACAAAAGGCGTTGTGCGCACTCTGGCCGAGCCAAACCTGACCGCTCTGTCAGGTCAGGAGGCCAAATTCCTCGCGGGCGGAGAATATCCGATCCCTGTGGCGCAAGAAGGCGGCACCGTCTCGGTCGAATACAAGCCCTTCGGTGTCGAGCTGAATTTCGTCCCCCGCGTGGTAGATGGCGACCTGATCAACCTCGAGCTGGAAGCCGCCGTTTCCTCGATTGATCCCAACAACGGCGCAACCTTCAACAACTTTACCGTTGATGCCTTCAAACGCCGCGAAACCAAAACAACAGTCGAGTTGCGCGATGGCGAGAGCTTTGCGATCGCCGGACTTTTGCAAGATGATTTCCGTGACACCGCCGGTCAGGTGCCCTGGCTCGGCGATCTGCCCGTGCTCGGCGCGCTGTTCCGCAGTGCCGACTACAACCGCCAGCAATCCGAGCTTGTGATCATCATCACAGCCCACCTCGTGACGCCCACACGCGGCGAAGCCCTCGCCCTTCCCACCGATCGTGTGCGCCCGCCCTCCGAAAAAGACCTGTTCCTGCATGGCCGCGTTGCCAATACTGGCGAACAAGGCGGCGTCGTCGGAGAGGTTGCAAAACAGGACTTCAGCGGCTCTTATGGTTATGTGATGGAGTAAGGGACATGGTGGGGCTTATGAAAAAACCAATGACGCGAAACGCGCTTGTCGCTTTGGCGGCCTTTACGGCACTCACGGCCTGTTCCTCAAACAACCAAGCCATGATGCGCTTTGAAAGCGAAGCAGGCGTTCTTTTGGGCGGTCGCGACTTTGGCAACGCAACGATGAACAACACCCAGATCATGTCTGGCGAAAAGTCTTATGCCATTGATCTGGCAAACAGATTTGCCGCCGAAGTGATCACAACGGTTCACTTTGCCTTCAATTCTTCACAGCTCGACGCCGGCGCGCAAGATGCGCTGCGTGAGCAGGCCAACTGGATCCGCCAGTTCCCGGAGATCACCTTCCGCGTCTTTGGCCATGCCGATGCCCCCGGCTCAAACAGCTATAACAAATCGCTTGGTCTGCGCCGCGCCAAGGCCGTTGTGGCCTTTCTCGCGACCCAGGGCATCAGCCAAAGCCGCCTCGAAGCGGTCTCCTCGCTCGGCGAAACACAGCCCCTCGTGGCCACAGAAGGCCGCGAGCGCCGCAATCGCCGCGCCGTGACAGAAGTCTCGGGCTTTGTGCGCAGCCACCAATCGGTGCTGGATGGCAAATTCGCCCAAATCATCTATCGCGACTATGTGACAGGGGCGGGCGCCGAAACAACTCTCACCGGCATCACAGGTGGCGATCTGTCCACCTCCGAATAGCAAAATGGCGGAGTGGTCCGGCTCCGCCCCTCCCCCGACCTTGGCCCAATCTTGGCCCAGTCTTCGTCCAGTCTTCGTCCAGTCTTGGCCCAGTCTTCCCGCGGCCTCGCGGCACAGCTCGTGGCTCCCGCGCGTCCAAACTGGCCGCAATAATCGCAGAAAAGCAGGGATTTAGCCCCATTTCTGCCCCAGTCTAAAGCGATATTTTCTCAAAAGAAGTGGTGTGTCTTGCCAAAAGCAAGCCGCCGAGTCGCAGGGTATCGGCGCAAAAAGCCCGCCTGTGCACTCAAAACGAGGAATGAGCCAATGACGCATTCAGACGCACAATCGCAAGAGCTTCCCCCGCTCAAAGCCGTCACGGTCAGCCGTGATGTGCAGAACTTTGATCTGCTGATCGAAGATATGGAAAGCGCATTGGGAGAAGCTTGGGGCGACATCGGATTCAAAGAAGCGCGTCACTTTTTCGAACAGCCCGAAGCCGAAGCCCTCGACTTTGTGGCGCTTGCGCTGGATGCCGAGGATGAAGACAAAACAATTTTCCTGAGCGAAATCGTCAAATCAGCCAAATCAAAAGGCTTTAAGGTCATCGTGATCGCCGAAGATGTCACGCCGGCCGCCCTTCACCAGCTTTTGCGCGACGGGGCCGACGAATTTGTGCCCTATCCCCTGCCCGAAGGCGAGCTTCACGCCGCCATCGACCGTCTCAAAGCGCCCGCAGCCGCCGCCGCAGTCGCCGCCGCGCCCGTAGCGGCCGGCCCCGGCAAAAAAGAAGGGGTGATCATCGCAACCCATGGCCTCGCAGGCGGCACAGGGGCCACAACGCTGGCCGTCAACCTCGCCTTCGAACTGGCCACAGTCGATAAGAAAAAGCCGCCCAAAGTTTGCCTGATTGATCTTGATCTCCAGTTCGGCTCGATCGCAACCTATCTTGATCTGCCCCGCCTTGAGCCGGTGTTCGAGCTTTGGACCGACACCGAAAGCATGGATGACGGGATGCTGAAAGACGCGCTTGTGGGCTTTGAAGACCGCCTCAGCGTCTTCACCGCGCCCTCCGACATGATCCCGCTTGATCTCATCACATCCGAAGATGTGACCCGCGTGCTCGATATGGCCGCGACACATTTTGACTATGTGATCGTCGATATGCCCAAAACCCTCGTGCAATGGTCGGAGGCTGTTTTGCGCAAGGCGGCGGTCTATTTTGCAATGCTCGAGCTTGATATGCGCTCGGCCCAAAACGCCCTGCGCCTCGTGCGCGCCCTTCAAGCCGAAGACCTGCCCGCCGACAAGCTGCGCTATGTGCTCAATCGCGGGCCGAAATTTACCGATCTCAATGGAAAATCCCGGATCAAGCGTATGGCCGAAAGCCTTGGCATCAAAATCGAGCTGGTGCTCTCTGATGGCGGCAAGCCAGTCACGCAAGGCGCCGATCATGGCCAGCCGCTGGCAAACACAGCCGCAAAGAACCCGCTGCGCAAAGACATCGCCAAACTGGCGAGCGATCTTCATGCGCTCGGCCAGTCCGAAGCCAAAGCCGCATAAAGGGGCGCACTGATGTTTTCACGCTACAAAAAAGACGGCACCACAGCCAAGAGCGGCCCCAAAAGCGCCAGCGTTACCCCCCTGCCGCAAAAGGCCGATGCGCCAGAGGATCTGACCCCCAAGCCCAAGCCACGCCTGCGCCGCCCGACCTCGGGCATCCCCGCTCAGGCCGGCCCGGTCGACAAAGAAGCCAAACGCCGCGAGCGGATTGGCGAGCTGAAGCTCGAGCTGCACCGCGAGCTGCTCGACAGCCTCAATCTGGCCGCGCTCGACACCGCATCAGAAGCAGACCTGCGCGCCGAGATCAACGCCATCACCGATGAGGTCCTCTCGGGCAAAAATGTCGTGCTCAACCGCGATGACCGCGCCACTCTGAACAAAGAGCTTTTTGATGAGGTCAAGGGCCTTGGCCCGCTCGAAACCCTCCTTCAGGACGAAACCGTCAACGATATTCTGGTGAACGGACCAAAGCAGATTTTTGTCGAGCGTGCCGGCAAGCTGATGCTCACCGACG
>JAHBAM020000162.1 GCA_018500125.2 Roseobacter sp.
AAGCGCCAAAAACGCCGGAAGCGATACGCCGCGCCGCCGGTTTGACGGCAGAAGACATGGCTGCGCTACTCGGCATGGGCGACTATGGCTATGGCGCCTGGGAGCGCGGGACACGCACACCGGGTGGGCCGGCGCTCAAGCTTCTGGCCCTGATTGCCAGCGACCCCGGCAAGATGATCGCTGCGTTGCGCGCGGCCTAATCGTCTTCCATATTCTGGGCCGTGTCCGGCTCTGGCGCGGTGGCTGTGACATCAAAGCCGTGCTCCAGACAGCAGGCGGCATGGGCGGCCTGCATCTGGGCATAGGCCGGGTGGTCTGGCCCGAGGTCGCGGGTTTGCCACCAGTCTTTTGACAGATCAAACAGCTGGGTGGAGCCGTCTCCATAGCGGATGAAGCGGTATTTGCCTTTGCGCACGGCGGCGCTCTGATGCAGGAAGGTCGGCACGGCGCGGTCGGGGGCGCGTGCCCAGTCGATTTGGGGGCGCAGGGAGCGGCCAAGGCTCGCTGTGAGCGGGGGCAAGCCCAGATAGTCCATCACCGTCGGGCCGATATCAAGCAGCGCCACAGGGTCGCTGACCACTTGGGCAACGGGCTGGTCGGGGTCGTGGATGATCAGCGGCACATTGGCGACCTGCTCCCAGAGCGTATGTTTGCGAAAGCGGTTGCGCTCGCCAAGGTGCAGCCCGTGATCCGAGGCAATGATCACCAAGGTGGTGTCGGCAAAGCGGGAGGCTTTGAGCGCGTCCCAGATGCGGCCGAGCTGGTAATCTGTATGGCTGAGCGCGGAAAAGTAATTGCGCACGCTCTTGCGCCATTGCTTGAACTTGTCGGCGTTGAGATTTTGCGAATTGTGCAGCTCCATAAAGGCGCTTTCATCAAAGCCGTCGCGCCAGGCCTTCGGCTTTTTGAAGGCGGTCTCGGTATACATCTCCTTGAAGCGGCGCGGTGTGATCCAGGGGCCATGCGGGCCATAAAAGCCGACTTCGCGGTAAAACGGGGTGTCGCGGGCATAGTTTTTCAAAAACGAGCGGGCGGAATTGGCGGCTTGATGATCGTAAAAGCGCGGGTCGTCTTTTGGGTCTTTGGCTGCTTTGCCGCCGCGCAGCCCGCCAAACTCCATGCTGATGGCCTCGGGTATCTGCCAATCACCGCGGAACTTCTTGGGTTGGTCACAAAACAGGGTCTGGTGAATCTCTTCGGGCAGGGCGTCATAGCCTTGCATGACCTTGCCGCCCGACGAGCAGAAATAGCCCTCTTGTTTGAGCTTGTAGGGCCACAGTGCCTCGGGGGGGATTTTCTCGAAGTAGTGTTTGTAGGGGCCGGTGACGCCCGACTGATGCGGCGACAGGCCCGACATGAAGCTGGCGCGCGAGGGGCTGCACACGGGGGCCTGACAATAGGCGGCGTGAAAGGCAGTGGACTCGGCGCAGATCCGGTCCAGATTGGGCGTCTGGAGCGGCTCGCCAAAGGCTGTTTTATATTTCCAGAAGGCGACCGCATCATCAAATGTGATGAGCAGAACGTTTTTGCGCGCCGCTTGTGTCGGCATACTCTCACTCCACAACTCTATACCCCAAGCGCGGGCTTTGGCCCGTCTTGCGCCAGTGTTACCCCGCTTTGGGGGGCGGGTCTATCAAAGAAGCTTTCCGTCGGCGCTGATTTGGGCCAGATTGGACAGGTTAGGACAGGACAGTGTGATGCAGCCGTTGCCGTTTAGTATAATGACCAAGCCGATCGGGCCACGCTGCAACATTGACTGCACATATTGCTACTATCTCGAGAAAGAAAAGCTGTATCCGGATGAGAAAAAGTTCCGGATGTCTGAGGCTGTTCTGGAGCGGTATATCTCCCAGACCATTGCCGCGGCTCTGGAAAGCGGCATGGGAGAGGTTCACTTTGCCTGGCAGGGGGGCGAGCCGACGATGCTGGGTGTTGCGTATTTTCGCAAGATTGTCGCCCTGCAGAAAAAACATCTCCCCGCGGGGCTGGCGCTCGTCAATGCGCTGCAAACCAACGGGATCTTGCTAGATGACGCCTGGGGCGGCTTTCTGGCGGAGAACGGCTTTCTGGTCGGGCTGAGCCTGGATGGGCCGAAAGCTGTGCATGACAGATACCGCGTGGATCGCGCGGGGCGGCCCACGTTTGACGCGGTGATGCGCGGCCTTGAGGTGCTTCAGCGCTTTGATGTGGCGCATAATGCGCTCACAACCGTGCACCGCGCCAATGGTGGCAAGGGCCGCGAGATCTACCGCTTTTTGAAAGCCTGCGGGTTTGATCACATCCAGTTTATCCCGATTGTCGAGCGCAGCACCGGCGCCGGGCTGGCGGGCGCGCCACAGCAGGGCACGCCGCCCGACACCCGCGTCACAGAGTGGAGCGTGGCGGCGCGGGCCTATGGCAAATTTCTATGTGATGTCTTTGATCTTTGGGTCAAGGCTGATGTCGGGCGCGTCTCTGTGCAGTTTTTTGACGTGCAGCTTGGCCTCTGGATGGGGCGCCCGTCCGGGTTGTGCGTCTTTGCCAAGACCTGCGGCAAAAGTCTTGCGCTCGAACATGACGGCAGCCTCTATGCCTGCGATCATTATGTTTATCCGGACTACAGGCTTGGCGCGCTGGATGAGACGCCGCTGCGCGAGATGCTCTGGAGCGAGCGGCAGGTCGCGTTCGGGCAGGACAAAGAGGCCAGTTTGACAGCGCAGTGCCGCGCCTGCGCGTTTCGCTTTGCCTGCAATGGCGGCTGCCCCAAACACCGCTTTGCCCGCTCAAAGACAGGCGAGGCGGGGCACAATTATTTTTGCGAGAGCTACACCGCGTTTTTCAAACACGCAGGGCCAAGACTGGAAAAATTGGCGTGGCAGCTGGCCAACGGGATTCCCGCACCGGGCGGCAAAGCCTGAGCCACAAAGCGCAGCACAGGATATACCCGCACAAGCCCAAGCCGGCCACCACAGGCATTCGGCCTTTGTTTTATGGGGGTTTTCGATGGTTTTCGGGGGGCTGAAGAAATTTTAAAAACCTCAGAAAACACCTTGTAAATCCGTCTCTTGCGCTTGTATACCCGTCGGCGGAGACGTGGCCGAGTGGTCGAAGGCGCTCCCCTGCTAAGGGAGTAGGCCCG
>JAHBAM020000215.1 GCA_018500125.2 Roseobacter sp.
CCTCGATGCGGGTTTGCGGGGGAAATTCCACAAAGATATCAGAGCGATGCAGGATCGCTTCGGCCAGTTCGGTTTTGCCGGGGCAGTCGCCTCCGATGGCGTTGATATGCACGCCCGCGCCGATCATATTGTCGGTGAGGATTGTTGCGCATTGTTTGTCGGCGGTGCAGGTGGTGATGATCTCTGCGCCTTCCATACTCTCTTCGGCGGAGCGGCATCGGGTGACGTGCACGCCCATGCCCATGCCCTCAAGGTTGTGGGCGGCCTTCTCGGTGGCGGCGGGGTCTATGTCATAGAGCCGCACGGCCTTTAGCCCGATGATCGCCTTCATGGCGAGGGTCTGAAACTCGGACTGTGCGCCATTGCCGATCATGGCCATGGTTGTCGCGCCCTTTGGGGCCAGATATTTGGCGGCCATGGCCGAGGTGGCTGCGGTGCGCAGGGCGGTGAGCAGGGTCATCTCGCTCAATAGTGTCGGATAGCCGGTGTAGACATCGGCCAGAAGGCCGAAGGCGGTGACGGTCTGAAGACCCTCGGCGGTGTTCTTCGGGTGTCCGTTTACATATTTGAAGCCATAGGCCTCGCCATCGGAGGTCGGCATCAACTCGATCACACCGACATCGGAATGGCTGGCGACACGGGGGGTTTTGTCAAATTGCTCCCAGCGTTTGAAATCGGCTTCGATTTCGCCGGCAAGCCCACGTAACATTGTCTCAAGGCCAATGTGATGGGTGAGATTCATCATGTTCTGAACGGATACAAACGGAACATAGGCTTTTGAAGACGGCGCTATCATATTAAAATCCTTATGAAAAAGCTCGTGTGGGGCGGTCAAAGACCCGGCGGCCAAGGGCGGAGGCCGCCAGATCGACCATCACTTGCGCGGTGCGGCCGCGCTCATCGAGAAAGGGGTTTAGCTCAACAAGATCAAGCGAGCTCATGAGACCGGAATCACAGATCATCTCCATGACGAGATGGGCCTCGCGGATGGTTGCGCCGCCCGGAACAGTCGTGCCGACGGCCGGGGCAAAGGAGGGATCGAGAAAATCGACATCAAGGCTGACGTGCAAGGCGCCTTTGGCCGCCTTGACCGTGGCGAGAAATGCGCTGAGGGGCTTTGCGATCCCGGTTTCGTCAATCCGGCGCATATCATAGGCGTGAATGCGGGTGTCCTGCATGGCCTCGCGCTCGACGGCGTCAACCGATCTAAGGCCCAGAATACAAACGTTTTCTTCCGGGATCGGGCGCTCTATTTTGGGAAATCCGCCAAAGCCCTTGCGGCCTGTGACATAGCCTATGGGCGTGCCGTGGAGGTTGCCTGAATCTGTTGTTTCGGGGGTGTGGTAGTCGGTGTGGGCATCGAGCCAGAGCAGAAATTGCGGCTGGTCATTTTCTGTTGCATAGGCGTTGACCCCGCCGACCGAGCCAAGCGAGAGCGCATGATCGCCGCCCAGAAAAATCGGCAAGCCCTTTGGCATGGCGTCTTTGCCGGTGCGCCAGAGACGGTTGGTCCAGCCCACGGTTTCATGGTGCTTGTAGATGCGCGCGTCGGGGTCGTCTTGGGCGTGTTCTGCGGGGGCCAGATTGCCCCAGTCGCGGACGCGGTAGCCAAGCCCTGTGAGCGCTTCGGACAGCCCGGCGGTGCGGTAGGCATCCGGCCCCATGAGGCAGCCTTTGCGCCGCTTGCCAGAGTCCATCGGAGCGCCAATGAGAATGATGTCACGCATGGTTTTGAGGCCTTTTGATCGCTGTGTGATGGCTCAAATTATGAGCTGAATGAGACGTAAGATAGGTTTCAAAGTGATCACTTTGGTGATAGATGGTCCAAATTGGATTGTGGGAGGCAGCATTGTGGATGATCTTGATCAGAGGTTGATTGCGGCTTTGCGGCAGGATGCGCGGGCCTCGCATTCCGAGCTTGCGGGGCGGCTCGGTGTGGGGCGGGCCACGGTGCGGGCGCGGCAGGCCCGGCTTGAGGCGCGCGGCGATATTCTGGGCTATTCTGTGGTTCTGAAAGAGGACCGATTGGCCGACCCTGTGCGCGGGCTGATGATGATCGGGATCGAGGGGCGCGGCACCGAGCGTATTTTGCGGCAACTGGCCGGTTTTTCGGCGGTGCGGGCGGTTCACAGCACCAACGGGCGGTGGGATGTGATTGCGGATATTGGCACCGAAACCCTTGAGGCGTTTGACGAGGTTCTGGCGCGGATCCGCAAGCTTGACGGGGTGACGACATCGGAAACCTCGCTGCTGCTGAGCACCAAGAAATCGGCTTTGTGAAGATCGTCTTAAGCCAGCGTCCCGCAGGGTTAATGGCAGCAAAACCCACCGATTCGGGGGGGGTGATATGCGTGCACAACCCGTGCACCATGCGTGCACCGGCTGATGCGGGGCTGTGTTAAGAGAAAATTAGCTAATGGCGCGTGCGGCGGGGACACGCGGCCTTAAGGCATCCGGGCGCAAACTGACGGGTTTGGCTCAGACCCGGCGTCTGGTTGCGGCGAGCCAGACGAGGGCCAGGGCGAGCGAGGCAATGGCGTTCCAGCTGGCCATCGACAGGCTGAACAGTTCCCAGGGCGCCTCGTCGCAGCGCACGATCGGCGCGGCCATAATCTGGTTGAGCAGGTCTTGCGGGCTGAGGCCTGAGATGTCGCTTGAGGTGCAGCTTGAGGGGCCGGCCCAGAGCTTGCGCTCAACGCCCGTATGATAAAGCCCGATGGCGGCTGTTGTGAGTGCCGCGAGCGCGCCGAGCGCCGGCCAGAGACGGCCCGGCACCATGAGGCCGATCATGGCCAGCAGGATGGCGAGAGCATGGGGGTAGCGCTGCCAGAGGCAGAGCTTGCAGGGGGGCATTTCTGCGATGTGTTGAAAGCCGAGTGCGCCGAGCAGCAGCGCCCCCGAGCCAAAGCCTGCGAGCAAGATCAGATTGGGGCGGGAGAGGGTCATAGGAGCTTTACCACATAGAAGCCGCCCAGAAGGAGCGCGCAGAACAGGGCAAACATAAGCCCGAGGCGGCGCTCGATAAAGTCACGAATGGGGGCGCCGAATTTCCAGAGCAGGAGGGCGACGATATAAAAGCGCAATCCGCGGGCGAGAATGGATGTCAGGATGAAGGTGAAGAGCGGCATTCCGGTCCAGCCTGACATGATCGTGATGACCTTATAAGGAAAGGGTGTCATGCCGGCGACGAGCACGGCCCAGAAGCCGGCCTCATTGAAGCGCGCGTTGAAACCGGCCACGGCCTCGCCCTTGCCGAGGCTCTCAAGGATCGGCTGGCCGATTTCGGCAAAGGCGAGCGCGCCGATGGCATAGCCCAGAAGCCCGCCAATCACCGAGGCGGTGAGGGCGACGCTTGCGATCAGCCAGGCGCGCGAGGGGCGCGCAAGGATCATCGGGATCATCAGGATATCGGGGGGAATGGGGAAAACCGAAGATTCGACAAAGGCCACAAAGGCCAGCCCCCACATCGCGTGACGATGTCCAGCGAGGCGCATTGTCCAGTCGTATAGCCTGCGCAACATAGGTCTGCTCTTTGTTTTTGTGTCGGTCTTATTGCCTGAGCCTATTGGGCCGCGCTTTTGCGCTGGCGTCAAGGCTTTGAGGTCCTTTAACATGAAATCAAAGAGGCGGGAGGCCCGGAGAATGACTGTTTTGATTGCCGGAGCGGGGATTGGCGGGCTGACGCTGGGGCTGTCGCTGCACCAGCTCGGGATCGGGTTCCGGATTTTTGAGGCGGTGCGCGAGATCCGCCCTTTGGGGGGTCGGGATCAATGTGCAGCCCCATGCGATCCGGGAGCTGTTTGAGCTTGGGCTTGAGGGCGCGCTTGACAGGGTCGGGCTGCGCACCAAGCAGGTGGCGTATTTCTCCGCACAGGGCGGCGAGATCTGGCGCGAGGCGCGGGGCGCCTTTGCGGGCTATCACTGGCCGCAGTATTCGATTCACCGTGGCGAGATGCAGATGTTGCTCTATCGCGCCCTTGTGGAGCGGGCGGGGCCGGATGTGATCAGGATGGGCGCGGCGGTCACGCAAGCGCGCGACACCGGCGATGCTGTTGAGATCACACTCACCGAGCGCGGCACGCAGCAAGCGCTTGGCACCGCGACGGGGGATGTATTTGTCGCGGCCGACGGGATCAACTCGCTCACCCGCAAGGCGCTTTACCCCGAGGAGGGCGCGGCCCATTGGGGCGGGGTGATGATGTGGCGCGGTATCACGCGCGGGCCTAACTTTCTGGGCGGGCGCACCATGGCGATGGCGGGGCGGCGCGACTGTAAATTTGTCTGCTACCCGATTCAGGAGTTTGACGACGGAACCTGCCTGATCAACTGGATTGCCGACCGCGCCATGCCGCCCGACTACGTCTGGCGCGAACAGGACTGGAACCGCGCGGGGCGGCTGGAGGATTTTCTGGGTGCCTTTGCGGGCTGGTCGTTTGACTGGCTGGATGTGCCCAAGATCATCACGACGGCCCAGAGCGTCTGGGAATATCCGATGGTGGACCGCAACCCGCTGCCGCGCTGGAGCCACGGGCGGGTGACGCTTTTGGGCGATGCGGCCCATGCGATGTATCCGATTGGCTCAAACGGCGCGTCTCAGGCCATACTGGATGCGCGGATTCTGGCGCGGGAGCTGCGCGATTTGGGGCAGGGCGACCGAGGCTTGGCCTCTTATGACGCGATCCGGCGCGAGGCGGTGAATGCGATTGTTCTGGCCAATCGGGGCGACGGGCCGGACAAGATCCTTGATCGTGTGGCCGAGCGCGCGCCAGAGGGCTTTGAGACGATACATGATGTGATGAGCCAAGAGGAACTGGAACAGACGGCGGGGGCCTATAAAAAGCTTGCGGGGATGGACATCGAGGCGCTCAACGCGCGCGGCCCGCTTGTGCCTGTTTCGATCTGATTTCGCGTCAGATGCATTTTGGACTTTTCCAGGGCCAAACAACGCGCTAAACGGAAGGCAATGTGCCCAAGTGGCGGAATGGTAGACGCAGGGGATTCAAAATCCCCCGCCGCGAGGCGTGCCGGTTCGAGTCCGGCCTTGGGTACCACTGCACATTATATGCGCCGGTCAGGCAGCCGAGAGGCGGGCGAAAGGCCTGGCCCTGTGGCGTGGCCTGTGAGGCTTTGCTGCGCCGGACGTGTCGAGAGGCCGCGCTAAGAGGCTGCGGCCTGTTTCACGTTTTGCGCATAGAGGGCCGAGCGCGCCGAGCGCTCCAGAGCCATTTGGTGCAGAGCGTCAAACTCTCCTGTCGGGTCGTTCGCCGCTTTCGTGACAAGTTTGGACAAAACCCCGACTTGCTGCAAATACCCGGCGCTTGAATGCCCTGAATAGGGCAGCGCGAAACTGGTGACGCCCTTTTTTTCATAAAGACGGGCATGGATGTCATCGGCGGTGCAAGGATCATAAAACAGAGTGTGGTGGGCGGTTTTGCTGAGGCCAGCGTCCATATCATCAAAGACAAAATCAAGCTGGCGGGCGATATGCGCCCAGCGACTGTCGCCCTCAACTTTATGGGGCTGGATGCTGTATTGTGGGGAAATCGTGAGTGTTGCGTCAAGATTTAACAGTTTTGAGAACATCATCGCCCCAAAACCGCCCATGCTTGAGCCATAACCAACGGCTTTGGCAAAGTGGCGGCGCGCGGGAAGCACAGCCTGAGCGAGCTGTAAAACCTCGGGGCTTTGAAACCAGGTGTTGCCTGCGCAGATCACATGAATTGCAGCTATACCCGTTTTGCTCAGAAAATCCTGCCCGAAGCCATCGTCTTGCAAGGACGGTGTGCGCCGAAAGTTGCTGAAGGTGATAAATAGGGTCTGATCTGTCGTGTCGGGTTTTGGGCAAAGCCGAATGGCGCGCAGATCTTTGCCGCGAAAGAGCTCTTCCATACTTGCCATCCTCTCAGCCGGTTTGACTGCGCGTTCCTGTGGTCTGGTCTTGCTGTGCTGTGATGCGCAGTGTGACAAGTTTTGAGCCTCATGGCCAGTTTGTTGGGCGTCTGAGGCGGGCTATGGAGGGCCAAGAGCGCGAGCCGAGCTTGATCCGGCGCGGGGAGGGGCCGCGGGCCGCGCGGAATCGGGAGGGGCGAATCGGGAGGATGTGTCTCAAATCCAGCGATTTTTGCGTTTGATTCGAGCGTTTGAATTGTGGCAATTTTTTCCAAGCGTGGCCAATTCGCGGGCTTGGCCCTTATTCATGTCATAATCGTGATCAATGCGGGCGGCCATTTTAGGCAATTTGAACGTATTTTTCTCACAGGACGCCAGCGCGTATTGTTTCTTTGGGCGGCACAATCGCTTGCGCCAGCGCAGCGGCGGGAACCTGTCTGTTGTGATTGAAAACCATGGGAGATTTGCTGTTCGGGCCTCGGGCCAATCTGGAAACAATCCGCCTGTTTTGAGCCGTTGGCCCTTGTGGCGGGCTTGGTTTCTGCGGCTTTAGGGGGAGAAATCCTGCCGTTTTCCCGACAAATTTAACTTTCGACAGTGCCGCAATCGTTTTATGACTGAAAGGGCCCAACTGGGGGGCGTAGTGAGTATGGTCACGGGGGCGACCGCTGAACTGCGAAGCATCGGAAGATGCGGAAAGTGCTGCCGACTGTGTGAGTGAGACACCACGGCGATGGCTGCCAACGGACAAGTGCCTTCGGGCACTTGTCTCTTGCGGCGACTTTTCGCCCTCTCTTCTTAACGGCTTTGCATTTTTTGTAACGAGGCGCAGGCTTTTGTCTGGGCTTCACCATCGGCGGACGGGGCGTTCCCCGAGGTTGTTAAAGAGGGCTTTGATATGGCTGATCTGGTACTGAATTGGGGTTTGTTGGGCGCGTTTGGCAC
>JAHBAM020000129.1 GCA_018500125.2 Roseobacter sp.
GCCCCCAAGCCACGCCAAGCCCGAGCACAAGGCCCAGATAGGGCGCCGCCCCCGCAACAGAGGGCGCACAGCAGGCGGCCAAAGCCGTCACCCCGCGCCAAAGACCAAAACCCGCCCCAAGCGCCAGAAGCGCCTGCACAAGCAACATCAGCACAGGATAAAGCGCCGCAATCACCGGCCCCTTGCGCAAGCGCATCAACCGCCAGAGCGCGCCCGTCCCGATATAGGCCCAGGCCGTGCGCAGCAGCGCGCCATAGGTTGCCGGGATCGTGTGGCTCATACTGTCGCGCACAATATCAGACCAGACCAGCGCCTCCACATCGGTCTGAACCTTTTGCCCGCCCATCGTGGCGCTCACGTGCCAGCCATAGGGGCCTTTGGTCGTCTTGGGGCTGAGCGCAATCTCATAGCCCGAAATCGCCGCCTGTGCCGCGCCTTCCTTGCGATAGAGTTCACGGTAGCGGCGCGGATGAATCGGGTCATAGCCGGGGATGTAAAACACCCGCCGCCGCCAAACCGTTTGCGCCTTGCTGTCTGCCTGAGTGCTCATACCGTCCCCTTTGCCCAAAGCCTACCGCAGGTTTTTGGCAAGAGTAAGGCCAAAGCCTTTAGCCAAGCTTTGCCAGCGCCGGGAAGGTCTCAAGCAGCCAATAAGAGAAGTCCGAAAAGCCCCCGGTCAGCATCAAGAGGCCCACCGTCCAGAGCAACAGCCCCATCACCCGCTCGATCTGCGCCATATGCGCCTTCATCCAGCCCATCACACCGCCAAGCCGCGGCAGATAGAGCGCCACCAGAACAAACGGAATCCCGAGGCCAATCGCATAGGTCCCGAGCAACACAAGCCCCTTGGAGATACTCGCCTCGCTCGCGGCCAGCGAGAGGATCGCGCCGAGCTGTGGCCCGATACAGGGCGTCCAGCCAAAGGCAAAGGCAAGCCCGAGCACATAGGCCCCAAGCGCGCTGCCGCCCTGATCGCCCACATCCAGCCGCGCCTCGCGGTCCAGAAGGCCGATCCGGTAAATCCCGATAAAATGCGCCCCGAAGATCATCACAATGATCCCGGCCACGGTGGAAAACAGATCGCTATAAGAGAGCAGAACACGGCCAAGCGCCGAGGCCGCAAACCCCAAGAGCAAAAACACCGTCGACAGCCCCAAAACAAAGAACAGCGCCGGCACAACAGCGCTGCGCGGCCCCTCTCTGCGGTTGAGATCAGAGACAGAGACCCCCGACATATAGGCCAGATACGGCGGCACAATCGGCAAGACACAGGGGCTGAGAAACGAAACAAGCCCCGCCATCAGCGCCACGATCATCGCAGGGAGCAGCCCCGCATCTATGATTTCGATTCCAAACATGAGACAGCCTTACCCCATCGCGCGCGCGCCGTCATTGCCACTTTCTGTCACAAGTCTGTGGACAGGCTGAAACATTCACAATACCTCTGGCCCATGAGCGATCCTATTGATGCCATCGGCCTTCTCTGCCCCCTGCCCGTCTTGCGCCTGCGCAAGCGGATGCGCGCTCTTGCTTCGGGCGAGACCATCACGCTCATAGCCGATGACCCGGCCGCCGTGATTGACGTGCCCCATTTCTGCGCCGAGGCCGGGCATCGCCTGCTTGAGGTCTGGGAACAAAACGGCGCGACGCATTACACCGTCGAAAAAGCCTAAACCCCAGCTCCCCCAACGCTCAACACGCCTGACATCTAACACGCCTGACGCCCAAAACAGAAAACCGCGCCCGAAGGCGCGGCTCAGTCTTTGTTCTGTCTCAGCTCAGCTCTCGGAGCTTAGCCCCCAAGCGACCACCAGCCGCGCTTTTTGGGCTTGGGCGGCGTGTCGTCCTTGACCTCGGCTTCAGGCTCAGGCTCGGGCTGTGGCGCTGGCTCGGGCGTGGGCGCAGCAACAGCCTCAACCACAGGCTCAGGTGCCGCCACAGCTTCAACCACAGGCTCAACAACCGCAGGCTCAGCAGCCACAGGCTCCGCAGCCGCAACAGGTGCCGCCTCCTCTGTCTGGGCCGGCTTTTTCTTGGCACGTGTGCGTGTGGCCTTCGGCTTGGCTGGCGCTTTTTCGGCAGGGTCTTCTGCCGTGGCGGGATTGGCCTCTGACGCCGTCTCAGGCGTCTCGGTCACATCGCTGGCCACAGCCTCCGCCTTTGGCTTGCGGGCGCGGGACTTGCGGGCAGGCTTCTTGGGCGCCGCGTCCGCCGCGTCCACAGCCTCCGCATCAGCCGGCGGCGCAACGGCCTCGGTGGGCGCATCCGACGCCACAGGCGCATCGGCCTTCTTCTTGCGCGAGCGGCTCACGGTCTTCTTCTTTGGCGCGGCCTCAGCCTCGCTCGCCCCAGCCCCGACAGCCTCGGCCTCAGACGCGCCATCTGTCGCCTCCTCAGCCCCGGCCTCTACAGTGCCAGCCTCTACAGTGCCAGCCTCTACAGTGCCGTTCTCGCCAGCACCGTTTTCTCCATTGGCGTCGCCGCCATTGCCACGGCCCCGACGGCGCCGACGCCGACGGCGCTTCTTGGGTTTCTCCTCGCCCGTCGCCTCGGCGCTCTCGTCCCCCGCCTCAACGGCGATCTCTTCAATCTCCTCCGGCTCTTGGGCGTCGATATCGTCCATCAAAGCCGCCGTCGCCGAAATCGCTGTCGAAGCCACTTCTTTCACAACGCGCGTCGCGGTCTTGAACTTCTCAAGCGTGAAGTCGGGGCTGATCAGAGCAGGGTCGCCCTCGATCCGCACAGACATCCCATAGCGCGCCTCGATCTGCGCCACGTGCTCACGCTTCTGGTTCATCAGGAAATTGGCAATCCCCACAGGGCATTTCACCAAAACTTCCCGCGAGCGGCGGCGTGTGCCCTCCTCCTCGATCTGGCGCAAAACGCTCAGCGCAAGGTTGTCATCCGAGCGGATCAGGCCGGTCCCGTGACAGCTCGCACAGGGCTGCGTGGTCGCCTCGATCATACCGGGGCGCAAGCGCTGGCGGCTCATTTCCATCAGGCCAAAGCCCGAAATACGCCCAACCTGAATGCGCGCACGGTCTGACTTGAGCCTGTCTTTCATCCGCTTTTCAACAGACGCATTGTTGCGGCGCTCGTCCATATCAATAAAGTCGATCACGATCAGACCGGCCAGGTCGCGCAGCCGAAGCTGACGGGCCACCTCATCAGCCGCCTCAAGGTTGGTCTTGAGCGCGGTCTCTTCGATGCTGCCTTCTTTGGTCGCACGACCCGAGTTCACATCGACAGCCACAAGCGCCTCGGTGACACCGATCACGATATAGCCGCCCGATTTGAGCTGCACCGTCGGGTTGAACATCCCGGCCAGATAGCTTTCGACCTGAAAGCGCGCAAACAGCGGCAGGTTGTCTTCATAGCGCTGCACATTCTTGGAGTGCGACGGCATGATCATCTTCATGAAGTCTTTGGCGATCCGGTAGCCGCGCTCGCCTTCGACAAGCACCTCGTCAATCTCGCGGCTGTAAAGGTCGCGGATCGAGCGCTTGATAAGATCGCCCTCTTCATAGATTTTCGCTGGCGCTGTCGATTTGAGCGTCAGCTCGCGGATCTGTTCCCACAAGCGTTGCAAATATTCGTAGTCGCGCTTGATCTCGGTCTTGGTGCGCTTGGCCCCGGCGGTGCGCACAATCAGCCCCGCGCCCTTGGGCACTTCGATCTCGGTCGCGATTTCCTTGAGTTTCTTGCGGTCGGCGGGGTTTGTGATCTTGCGCGAAATGCCGCCGCCACGGGCGGTATTGGGCATCAGAACACAGTAGCGCCCGGCAAGGCTAAGGTAAGTTGTGAGAGCCGCGCCTTTGTTACCACGCTCCTCCTTGACCACTTGCACCAGCATAATCTGGCGCACTTTGATCACTTCCTGAATCTTGTAACGGCGCGGGCGCGGCTTGCGCGGCGGGCGAATGTCGTCTTCTTCGTCCTCATCCGCCACAGATTCGATGCTCTCGTCCTTTTCCACGGCGTCTCTCTTGCCACGGCGCGAGCGCCCCTTGGGAGCGGCCTCTTCGGCGTCAACATCGGCCTCCGCCTCTGTCTCTGCCTCTGCCTCAACGCCAGCGTCCGCCTCGGCCTCGGCCTCGGCCTCGGCCTCAACACCAGCCTCAGCCTCCTCGGCGTCGGCTTGCTCTGCGCCCGTCTCGCCGTCGGTCTCGCTTGGCTCCTCCACAGGGGTCTCGCCCACAAGCTCCATGGGCGAAAGCCCCTCGGCTGTGTCCTCGCCTTCGCTCTCGCCAAGGTCGATCGTTTCCATACCCGAGATGTCGCCGTCGACCTCGCGGGTTTCGATGGCATCCTCAGACTTGGCCCGCGCCGCACGCGAGCGGGAGCGGCCACGCTTGGGCTTGTCCTCATCCTCTTCGTCGCGGGCGCGCTGTGCTTCCACATAGGCGCGCTCTTCTTCCATCAGAGCCTCGCGGTCCGCGACAGGGATCTGGTAATAATCCGGGTGAATCTCGTTAAAGGCGAGAAAACCATGGCGGTTTCCGCCATAATCCACGAAAGCCGCCTGAAGCGACGGCTCGACCCGTGTTACCTTTGCAAGATAGATATTGCCGGCAAGCTGCCGGCGGTTCTCGGTTTCAAAGTCAAATTCCTCAACTTTGTTTCCATCAACCACAACAACGCGAGTTTCCTCTGCGTGGGTGGCGTCGATAAGCATTTTCTTAGCCATGAAGTCCAGTTGCACGCAAAATCCCCGCAACCCTGTCTCAGGGTCACAAGCCTAAATACGTGTCTATTTCGGGCGATGTCAGGCGCGTGTTCAAGAGGGGCGCTTGCGCCCTCTGCTCTCAAACTCAATACGTTAGCGCGCTTCATCGCGTTTCTTCTCCGACACCTTGCTGCTTGCGCAGGCCAAAGTGCCCATTCATTGGCAGACACAAAGGCCCGCCGGTCCGTTTGGCCCCGTTTTCGGGCCAATTCATCCTGCTGGGGAGTGCGCAAGGCGCAGCATCCGAAGCAGATAAACTCCTCAGAGCGCGAAACTCGCCTCTCTGTCTCTCTACTTAAGGGCAGCAAGGGTTAAAATACAATGGCTAATCGTCGCCAAGGGCGCGCAAAGACAGAAACCCTAGCCCAAATACTCCGAGCGTTGCAGCGCATATTTCGCCATCTTCTCGTTCAGCGTGCGCCGTGGCAGGCACAGCTCCTCCATCACAGCCGCAATACTGCCCTTGTGGCGGCCCATGGTATTTTCAATCAGCATCCGCTCGAAAGCCTCGACATATTCCTTCAGCGGCTTGCCCTCGGTGGTCATCACAGGCTGCATCTCGTCGTGATCAGCCATCAACAGCGAGGTGATCGTACCCGCCCCGCGGCGCGACTGAAGCACAGCCCGCTCGGCAATATTGATCAGCTGGCGCACGTTTCCGGGCCAGGGCGCTTGCAAAAGCTGCGCCGCCTCCTGCGCGCTGACCTTGGGCGCATCACAGCCGTATTCCTCGGCAAACTCGTCTGACAGCCGCGTGAACAGCGTCAGGATATCTTCGCCGCGCTGGCGCAACGGCGGCACAGTGATGCGCAGCGCCGCCAGACGATAAAACAGATCGGCGCGCAGCGCATCTTCGACAGTGCGGTTCTGCTCCTGCAAATTGGAGATCGCCACAATCCGCGTTTCCGGCGGGTTGCCCTCCTCATTCATAAAGCTCAACAGCCGCGCCTGAACGGCATCTGGCAGGGTCTCGATGTCCTCAAGCACAAGCGTGCCGCCCCGCGCCTCCTCAACCGCCGGCAAGCGGCTGTCCTCGGGCTGCATCGGGCCAAACAGCCGCTTCACCAGCGCCTCTTCCTCCAGAGCCGAACAGCTCACCAGCACAAATTTCTTTCCCGCCCGCGCGCCCACAGCGTGCAGGGCATGGGCCACAAGCGTCTTGCCCGTGCCCGTCTCCCCGTCAATCAGAACGTGCCCGTCGGCCTGCCCCAGATCGAGAATATCCTCTTTCAGCCGCGCCATAATCGGGCTGGCCCCGATCAGTTTTTTCATGAGCTGCCCGCCCTCAGACAGCTCGCGGCGCAGCGCGCGGTTGTCCAGCGTCAGCCGCCGCGCATTGGCGGCTTTCTTGGCCAGCTCGCTCATCCGGTCCGGATTGAACGGCTTTTCCAGAAAATCAAACGCCCCCACGCGCATCGCCTCAACAGCCATCGGCACATCGCCATGCCCGGTGATCATAATCACAGGCAAAGCACTGTCCGCCCCCATCAGCTTTTTGAGAAACTGCATCCCGTCCATACCCGGCATCTTTATGTCAGAGATCACAATCCCCGGATAATCCGCGCCCAGCTCGCGGAGCGCCTCTTCGGCGCTCGAAAAGGTCTGGGTGTCATAGCCCGAAAGCGCAAGCCACTGGCTGATTGACTGGCGCATATCCTGCTCGTCGTCCACAATCGCAATCTTCATAGCCTTGGCCATAACTCGTCTCTCTTTCGTTACTCTGCAGCTTCAGAGCTGCTGCCTTCCAAGATAGGAAGTTGCATTTCAAAAACAGCCCCCCCGCCATCGCATTGCGCGCGGTGAGCCGTCCGCCGAGGTCGTTGACGATCCCCGAAGAAATCGCAAGCCCCAGCCCGACGCCCTCGCCGGGCTGCTTGGTGGTGTAAAACGGCTCAAAAAGCGCATCCAGATTCTCGATCCCGGCGCCATTGTCGCGCACCGAAAGCGTCGCCGTCTCTCCCGCCGTCAACATCAGCTCGATTTCCGGCTCCCGCACAAGCTTGGTGGCGTCCAGAGCATTGCGGATCAGATTCACCATCACCTGCTCGATGCGCACCCGATCGCCCATCACCATAACAGGCCACTTGGGCACAACACGGTCGATTTTCACCTGCCGCAGCTTCAACTGCGGCTCCATCATCGACAGCGCCGAGGTCAGCGCATCGCCCATGTTTATCGGGGTCAAAACATCCTGCCCCTTGCGCGCATAGCTCTTGAGCTGCTTGGTGATCGCGCCCATCCGCTCGATCAAATCATCAATGCGGTGAAATGACGACAGCGCCTCATCAGGGCGGTTGCGCTGCAACAAAAGCCGCGAGCCCGCCAGATAGGTTTTCATCGCCGCCAAAGGCTGGTTCAGCTCATGGCTCACAGCCGCCGACATCTCTCCCAAAGCGGCCAGCTTGGAGCTTTGCGCAAGGCTCTGCTCGGCGGTTCTCAGCGCGCCCTGCATCTTTTCGCGCTCGGCGATTTCCCGCTGCAAGCGCAGGTTCAACTGGCGAAGCTCCGCCGACTCGCGCTGAAACAGCGCCATCCGCAAGGCCGACTTGCGGCTCAAAAGATAAAACACCAGCGACAGCAGGATGGCAAAAACCATGATCTCCAGCGCCAGAACCCCGTTCACCCGCTCCCGCACGCTGGCATAGGTCGTAAAAGAGGCCATCTTCCAGCCCCGAAACGGCACCCGCATTTCCTTGCGCATCACGCCCTCGCCCTGCACATAGGCGTCGGGCGGCAAGGAGGTCCAGTTCTGCGTGGCGCGGATCGCCCGTTCAATGGCGCTGTCCGCTGACTCGCGCCCAAGCGCCTCGGCCTCCTGCAAGCCCCGCCAGCGCGGCTCGGTCGCCAGCACAATCGTGCCCTCGCTGTTGGTCACCAGAACAGCGTCCGAAATCCCCGCCCAAGCGCGCTCGAATTTCGCAAGATCAACCTCAACCACAATCACCCCGACAGTCTCGCCCTGACTGCTCACCCGGCGCGCATAAACAAAGCGGTAGCCCCCGCTTTCGCGCGCCACCGTTGCAAAAATCGTATTGGGCGAGCGCAGCGCATCAATAAAATAACTGTGCTCGCGATGTGGCTCACCAAGTCTCGCCCGGTCGGTCGCGGCCACAGTCCGCCCGCTCGCATCCAGCAAAATCAAAGACGCCGCGCCAATCTCCTCGACAAAAGAAATCAACCTCTGGGTGGATTGACTGAAATCACCGGAGTTCAGCGCCCCGATCAAAGCAGGGTCGCGGCTCAAAAGCTGTGGCACAATCGAATTGCGCTTCAGCTCCGAGATCAGGTTGCCCGAATAGAGCGTCAGCCGCAGCTCGGCGCGGTTGCGGGTGTTTTCGGTGAACCGCTCGGTCAAAAACCGGTTGGTCACAGAAATCGTCAGCACCGCCAAAAGCAACAGCCCGACAAAAACCGCCCGCAAGCGCCAGCTCTTGGGGCGCGGGCGCTCGTCTGGCGAAGGGTCAACACTCAGGCTCATAACGCCAAATTAGCGGGGCTTTTTGCGCCTCACAAGCGCGCAGATATCACGCAAGCGCCATTTGGCTCATGAGGCTGGCAAACATCGCCTTGCCGTCTGTTCCGCCGTGGCTTGGCTCCGCCATCCGCTCGGGGTGCGGCATCATGCCAAGCACGCGGCGGTTGCGGCTCACAACGCCCGCAATATCGGCCACAGAGCCGTTCGGGTTGTCAACATAGGTAAAGGCAATGCGGCCCTCGCCCTGAAGCTCGGCGAGCTTGGCATCGTCAACATAGTAATTGCCGTCATGATGGGCGATCGGCACAGTGATGACCTGCCCCGCCTGATAGCCGCTGGTGTAGGCGGTATCGGCTGCCACAACCTCAAGCTCGACCGGCCGGCAGATATATTTCAGCCCCGCATTGCGGCGCAGCGCCCCCGGCAAAAGCCCGGTCTCGGTCAAAACCTGAAACCCGTTGCAAATCCCGAGCGCATACCCGCCGCGCGCCACATGGGCCTTCAGCTCGCCACAGATCGGCGAATTCGCCGCAATCGCGCCACAGCGCAGATAATCACCAAAGGAGAAGCCGCCCGGCACCGCCACCAGATCAACGCCCTTGGGCAAGGCGGTGTCCTTGTGCCAGACCATCTCCACATCGGCCCCGGCCTTTTCAAGGGCCACAGCCAAGTCGCGGTCACAATTGGATCCGGGGAAGACAATCACAGCGGCTTTCATGGGGTTCTCCTTCGCGTTTCAGCTCTAAAAATCGGTAATAACAGCCACACCCGCAGGCGCAGCATGATCAAAGGCCGCCAGCTCGCGGCTCGCATCACTAAGCGCAATCCGGCGCGTCACCAGCGGCGACAAATCAACCTGCCCCGCCGCCATCAGGCTCAAAAGGCTCGGATAGCGGTGCGCCGGCATCCCGCGGGTGCCATAAAGTGCAAGCTGCCCCGAATAGACCACATCCATCGGGATCGGCATCACCGCATGATCCCCCGCCGGCATCCCGACCTGAACCATGCGGCCCAGCTTCTTCAGGGATTTCAGCGCGCCCACCGTGGTCGCCTCAACGCCGAGCGCCTCAATGGCAAGGTCTGCGCCGCCGCCCGTCGCTTCGCGCACAGCCTCGGCCGCGTCGCCCTCCGTGGCGTTGATCACAACATCCGCGCCCAGCCGTTTGGCATAGGCCAACTTCTCGGGCACCACATCCACAACAGCCACCCGCGCGCCCAAAGCGCGCCCCAGCATCAGGGCCGAAAGCCCGACACCGCCGCCGCCAAACACAGCCAGCCACTCGCCGGCGCGCAGCGCCGCACGGCCGGTCAGCGCGTGCCAAGCCGTTGTCACCCGACAGCCCAGACCCGCCGCCAGATCGGGCGCAATCGCTTCGGGCAAAGCCGTCAGGTTCGCATCCGCATAGGGCACCGCAATATATTGCGCAAACGCCCCGGCCTCGGTGAACCCCGGCACAGCCTGTGTGGCGCAGATCGTCTGATGGCCCGACTGACAGTCGCCACAGCGCCCGCAGGCCAGAATAAACGGCGCAATCACCCGCGCCCCGACACGCCAGCGCGTCACCCCGGCGCCCACCGCGACAATCTCGCCGCAATACTCATGTCCGGGAATATGCGGCAAAGCCACATCAGGGTCGGCCCCGACCCAAGCGTGCCAGTCCGAGCGGCACACCCCACAGGCCAGCACCTTGAGCACAACCCCGCCCTCCGGCGGAGTCGGATCATCCATGTGCACAATCTCAAGGGGCGCACGCCATGTGGTGATTTGCGCCGCGCGCATCAGCCAAGCTCGATCGTGTAGCTCTCGATCACAGTGTTCGCGAGCAGCTTTTCGCACATCTCGGTGACAGTCGCCTCAGAGGTGCCCTCGGCCAGATCCAGCTCGATCACCTTGCCCTGACGCACGCCCTCAACACCGTCAAATCCGAGCGCCCCAAGCGCATGGCGCACGGCCTCGCCCTGCGGGTCCAGAACCCCGTTTTTCAGCATAACTTGCACACGCGCTTTCATGGCTCTCTCCGTTTTCATTCCATCATGACCAAGTGTTGCACTTGGCGTATCACTCTCTTGCAGACCTTAGTTGATCAACGTCGGCTTCATAGGGGTGGCCCCCTTTGGCATCACGCCGAGCCGTCTCGCAACTTCACTATAGGCGTCGGTCAGGCTGCCGAGGTCGCGGCGGAACACATCCTTATCCAGCTTCTGGCCGGTCTCCATATCCCAGAGCCGGCAGCTGTCCGGGCTGATCTCGTCCGCAACGATCAGACGCATGAAATCGCCCTCATAGACACGGCCGATCTCGATCTTGAAATCCACAAGCTTGATCCCGACGCCAAACATCACACCCGACAAAAAGTCGTTGACCCGCAGCGCGAGGCTCAGGATATCTTCCATATCCTGCTGGCTGGCCCAGCCAAAAGCGGCGATATGCTCCTCAGAGACGAGCGGGTCGCCCAGAGCGTCATCCTTGTAGCAATATTCCACAATCGGACGCGGCAGCGGCGTGCCCTCCTCGATCCCGAGGCGCTTGGCCATGGAGCCGGCGGCAAAATTGCGCACAATCACTTCCAGCGGCACGATCTCGCAGGCCCGCACAAGCTGTTCGCGCATATTCAGACGGCGGATAAAATGGTTCGGAACGCCAATTTGCGTCAAACCGTTCATAAAATATTCCGAAAGCATATTGTTCAAGACACCCTTGCCCTCGATGACATCGCGCTTTTCCGCGTTAAAGGCCGTGGCGTCGTCCTTGAAATATTGCACAATCGTGCCCGGCTCCGGCCCTTCAAACAGGGTTTTTGCCTTGCCTTCGTATATTTTCTTGCGGCGTGCCATAGGGGCTCCAATCTCGCGCTAGAGGTGAGTCTGCTTGCTTGACTGTCTCTTATGGCAAAGGGCTGATTGTCGCAAGCCGCGCCATGAGGGCTTGTGCTCCCCCGCGACGAATTGCATATTTGGACGTAAGTTTAACACTGCTGGAGACATCCCATGTCCACTTTTGATGATCGCGAAAATGCCTTTGAAACCAAATTCGCCCATGACGAAGAAATGAAGTTCAAAGCCGAGGCGCGTACAAACAAGCTGCTTGGCCTCTGGGCCGCCGAGCTTCTGGGCAAAACAGGCGATGACGCGGCGGCCTATGCGGCCGATGTCGTCAAAGCCGATTTCGAAGAGGCCGGTCACGAGGATGTGGTGCGCAAAGTGGCCGCCGACCTTGGCGAAATGGCCGATGCCGACACCATCCGCACCAAGCGCGCCGAGCTGAGCGTGCTGGCCAAAACACAGGTGATGACAGAAGTCGGCTAAGCCGCGGCCCTGATGAGCCTTCAAACGCCGCTCTCCAACAGGGCGGCGTTTTTGCTTGCAGCGTCAGGCTGCGCTACAGCCCCTCCCGTCTCCCGCGCCCCGCCGCCCGCCGGTCGTCAAACACACAAGCGAAGCTCATAATCTTCATGTCGATTATGAATTTGCCTAAAGTCCCGGCCTATGCGAAGGCAGCGCAAACCCACAAAAGGCAGCCCAACATGACATCGCCCCTCGAAACTCTTCTCGCCGAACGCGACTGGCTTCTTGCCGATGGCGCAACAGGCACAAATCTCTTCAATATGGGCCTCGGCGCGGGCGACCCTCCCGAATTCTGGAACGTGGAGGAGCCGGCCAAAATCACCGCGCTCTACAAATCCGCCGTCGATGCCGGCTCCGATCTCTTCCTGACCAACTCCTTTGGCGGCAATGCCGCCCGCCTCAAGCTCCACAACGCCGCCAACCGCGCGCGCGAGCTGTCGCGCATCTCTGCCGAAATCGGCCGCAATGTCGCCGACCGCGCCGATCACAAAGTGATCGTCGCTGGCTCCGTCGGCCCGACCGGCGAAATCATGGCCCCCATGGGCCAGCTCACCCACGCCCTCGCCGTCGAAATGTTTCACGAACAGGCCGAGGGCCTCAAAGACGGCGGCGCCGATGTGCTCTGGCTCGAAACGATTTCCGCCCCCGAAGAATATATCGCCGCCGCCGAAGCCTTCCAACGCGCCGATATGCCGTGGTGCGGCACCATGAGCTTTGACACCGCAGGGCGCACCATGATGGGGCTGACAAGCGCCGCCATGGTCGCCATGGTCGAAAAGCTCGATCACAAGCCGCTCGCCTTCGGCGCCAATTGCGGCGTCGGGGCCTCCGATATGCTGCGCACAGTGCAGGGCTTTGCAGCCCAGGGCACAGAGCGCCCGATCATTGCCAAAGGCAACGCCGGGATCCCCAAATATGTCGATGGCCATATTCACTATGACGGCACCCCCGAGCTGATGGCGGACTATGCGGTCCTTGCCCGCGACAGCGGCGCGCGCATCATTGGCGGCTGCTGCGGAACCATGCCAGAGCACCTGCGCAAAATGCGCGAAGCCCTTGAAACCAGACCAAAAGGCGACAAGCCAAGCCTCGAAGAGATCACCGCACGGCTCGGCGGCTTCTCCTCGGCCAGCGACGGCACAGGCGACAACGAACCCAGCAGCAGCCGCAGCAACCGCCGCAGACGCAACTAGAGCAGGCGCAGCTAGAGCAGGCGCGCCCTATTTCTGCGGCGCAGCGCCGATTTGCTGCGCCGCTTTTTGGAACATTCGTGCAGTTGGTCGGCAAAAGTCGCGCGTATGTCGCAATCGAGCCAGTCACTTTACGACATTCTGCCAAAAGCTGTCACAAAGAAAATTCGATCAAAGGATTCCGCCATGTCGGACGAAGAAGACATCATCCTCGCAGATCTGGACGACGACGAACTTGTCCAACAGATGTTTGACGACCTCTATGATGGCCTCAAAGAGGAAATCGAAGAAGGCGTAAACATCCTTCTGGGTCGCGACTGGCCGCCCTACCGCGTGCTCACCGAGGCGCTTGTGGGCGGCATGACAATCGTCGGGCAAGACTTCCGCGACGGCATCCTCTTTGTGCCCGAAGTTCTGCTCGCGGCCAATGCGATGAAGGGCGGCATGGCCATCCTCAAGCCGCTCCTCGCCGAAACAGGCGCGCCCCGCGTCGGCGGCATGGTGATCGGCACGGTGAAAGGCGACATCCACGACATCGGCAAAAACCTTGTGGCCATGATGATGGAAGGTGCGGGCTTTGAAGTCGAAGACATCGGGATCAACAACCCGGTCGAAAACTATCTCGCCGCGCTGGAAGAGCACAAACCCGAAATCCTCGGGATGTCCGCCCTGCTGACCACCACAATGCCCTATATGAAAGTCGTGATCGACACGATGGTCGAACAAGGCATCCGGGATGACTATATCGTTCTCGTGGGCGGCGCGCCGCTCAACGAAGAGTTCGGCAA
>JAHBAM020000182.1 GCA_018500125.2 Roseobacter sp.
CGCAGTTTATCCCTTCAACGGCGGCGCGGCGCGGACTTGAAGACCCCTACAACCCTGCAGACGCTCTTGAGCATTCGGCGCAGTATCTGGCCGAGCTGCAGCGCCGCTTTGGCAGTCTCGGGCTGGCGGCGATCGCCTATAACGGCGGGGAGCGGCGCGCGGCGGCTGTGCTTGACGGGCGCGGCGGCCTGGCGCAGGAAACCGTCGATTATGTCCGTATCCTCACCGGGACGGCGTATCAGAGCTGGCTGAGGAGGCCGCTTCCGGCGCCGGACCTGAGGCTGTCCAAGACCGAGCGGTTTCAGACCGCTTGTCTTTTGCTGGCGCAAACCCGCCGCCTGACGCCGCCGCCCCGCAGCGCGCCAGCGCTCAAGCCCTGGGGGGTGCAACTTGCCTTTGGCACGAGCCTCACGGCAGCCAAGGCGAACTACGCCCGAAAAACGGCGCGCTGTCGGGCGCTGGTGCGAGGGGAGACGGCTGACTATCTGTTTGAAAAAAGCCGCGCCAGCCGGCGCGCGGGATATTATTTTGCCCGCATCGGGCGGGACAGCCAGCAGAGCGCCTGGGGCCTATGTCAGCGGCTCAAGGCCGAGGGCTGTCTTTGTGCGGTCTATCGCACCCCCGGCGCGCCGGGCTAGGCGACTGTAAAGGCGAGCAAAAACAGGGCTTGGGCCAGCCAATAGCTGCTCCAGACCAGATAGGGCGTAACGCGGCGCAGCTTGTGCGCTTGGGACAGCACAAACATCTCTTGCGCCAGAATGAAATCAGACAGGATAAAGAGCAGCGCGGCCGGCAAGACCAGCGCCAGCGCGCCCACAGGCGGCAGCGCCATGGCGAGACAGCCCATTGTGACGATCACAGGGACATAGGGCAGCGCCGCCCAGCGCAGCGGCCCGGCTTTTTGAAACAACAGATAGAGCATGACGAGGCCAAGCAACACAAGTGCCGCCGCCAAAGGCCAGCCGTCGGCGACACGCTGAAGATCGGCGCCCGGAGAGAGCATAAACAGCGCGGCATAGGACAGATGACCAAAGCCGAACGCCCCGATTCCGGAGACCATGTTTTCTGTGCCCGGACGGGACAGAAAGAAATCCCCCATAGCGCAGGCCAGCAGCGCGACGGCAAGCAGCATCATATTTGAGAGCTGAAAGGCGACCAGCGCCAAGAGGGCAACCGAGGCCGTCTTGAGCACTGTTTTCAACCAAGAGGCCCCGTCACGCCCGCAAATTGCGAGATAGCACAGCGCAAGAAACGCAGCCGCAAGCCCGAAAAGCGTCGCGTCTGTGGGCCAGCCTTGCATTATATCTCCTCGGGGAAATGCTTGATCGTCAGCCTGATCGGGTTTGGCGCGGCCTGTCCCAGCCCGCAGATCGAGGCGTCGACCATCGCCGTTGAAAGCTCTTCCAGAAGCGCGGTATCCCACGTGTCGGCTTGCATGAGCTTGACCGCTTTTTCACACCCGACCCGGCACGGGGTGCATTGGCCGCAGCTTTCATCCTCAAAGAAGCGCAGCATATTGAGCGCCGCGTCGCGGGCGCTGTCTTTGTCAGACAGAACCACGACCGCAGCCGAGCCGATGAAAGAGCCATGTGGCTGAAGCGTGTCAAAATCAAGCGGGATATCATTCATATGGGCCGGCAAGATGCCCGAGGATGGCCCGCCCGGCTGATAGGCTTTGAGGCTGTGGCCTGCGAGCATTCCGCCCGCCGCCTCGATCACATCGAGGATGGTGGAGCCGGCCGGCAGCAGATGCACGCCCGGGTTTTGGACACGGCCCGAGACCGAATAGGAGCGCAGCCCCTTGCGGCCATTTTTCTCAACCGAATTGAGGAGGTCCGGCCCGTCTCTCACGATTTTGCTGACCCAGTAGAGAGTCTCGACATTGTGCACCAGCGTCGGGCGATTGAAGATCCCGACCTGCGCCACAAAGGGCGGGCGGTGACGCGGCTCGCCGCGTTTGCCTTCGATGCTTTCGATCATCGCGCTTTCTTCGCCGCAGATATAGGCCCCCGCGCCGCGGCGCAGGTCGATATAGCCTTTATCCACAAGACCTGCGTCTTCCAGAGCCTTGATTTCACGGCGCAAAATCTCGAGAACCGCCGGGTATTCATCGCGCATATAGATAAAGCAGGTTTCGGCCTCGACGGCCCATGCCGCAATCAGCATTCCTTCAAGAAAAACATGAGGCGTGCGCTCTAAGTAGTAGCGATCCTTGAAGGTTCCGGGTTCGCCCTCGTCGCCGTTCACGGCCAGATATCGCGGGCCGTCATTCATGCGCACAAAGCCCCATTTCTTGCCCGACGGGAAGCCCGCACCGCCAAGCCCGCGCAGGCCGGAGGCGAGAACCTGCTCCTGCACCGCCTCCCAATCGCCGGTGCTGCGCAAGTCGATCAACCGGGCATAGCCGCCCGCGGCCTGATAGGCGGCCAAGGCTTCATACTCGGGCAGATGCGTGTGGGTGTCATTTGCGGCAATGGCGGCCTTGGCTTTCTCGACTGTGGCATGGTCGATATGGTTGTGGCCGATTTCAAGCACCGGCGCGGTGTCGCAGCGACCCATGCAGGGCGCGCGCAGCACGCGCACCTCGCTCGGGTCCATGCCGTCCTGAAGCGCCGACTTGAGGGCCTGCGCCCCCGCAAGCTCGCAAGACAGGGAATCGCAGACACGGATCGTCAGCGCTGGCGGCGGCGTTTCGCCTTCCTTGACCACATCAAAATGCGCATAAAAACTTGCGACCTCATAGATTTCGGCCATCGACATCCGCATTTCTTCGCCCAAGGCGCGCAGATGGGCGGCAGACAGATGCCCGAAGGCATCCTGAATTTTGTGCAGATGCTCGATCAGCAAGTCACGGCGGCGCGGCGCGTCGGCCAACAGGGCTTTGACCTCGTCCCAAGCCGTATCATCAAGCTGTCGGCCCTTGGGGGTGTGACGCCCCTTCCCCTTGCCTGACTTCCAGACACCTTTGCGTTCATCCAGGCCCATGAGAGCGCTCCTGTTTTGCGTTTGAAGCGAACCTAATTGCGCCCCGCTTTCAAGGCGAGGCCAAAAACGACCTAAGGCGCTCTATTCGCGTTCGTCGGGCCAAAACTCTGCGCATTTCTGCCCAAATCTGACCACAGTGGCCCGCTAACATGGCGGCGTGAGGGGTTTGGCTATGATTTACTTCGCTTGTGCAACGCTGGCGCATATCGCGCTTTTGGGATTGGCGGCCAGTTATGGCGGCGGCTTTATCTGGGCTGCGCTGCTCTATATCACGCTGTTTACAGCCGCGCTTGACCGCTTTGTGCCCCATATCCTGCCAGAAATGCCCGAGGGAGCCGAGTTTCCGACCGGCGCGCGGCTTTCGGTTTTGCTGGGCGGGCTGCACTTCGGGCTACTGTTTCTGGGGGTCTTTAGCCTTGTGCGGGGGGCGCATAGCCTTCCCGAAGCGCTCGGGCTTTTTGTGGGGTTTGCGCTGTTTTTCGGGCAGGTCTCACACCCCAATGCGCATGAGCTGATCCACCGCAAAGAGCGTTTTGCGCGCCGCCTTGGCCGCTGGGTCTATGCGTCTTTTCTGATGGGGCATCACGCCTCGGCGCACGTGTTGATTCATCATGTGCACGTCGGCAGCCAGGCAGACCCGAACACCGCCCCGCGCGGCATGGGGTTTTATCGCTTTTTTATAAAAGCCTGGATTGCATCCTACACAGCGGGGTTTCAAAGCGAAGCGGCCCGGCTGGCGCGGGCGGGCCGGCCCGCAAGAACACATCCCTACCTGAGCGATGCGCTGATCGGCTGTGGCTTTTTGCTGGCCAGCTACGCCCTTGGCGGCGGTCTTGGCCTCGGGGTTTATGTCGGGTTTGCCCTCTATGCGCAGGTGCAAATTCTGCTGGCCGATTATGTGCAACATTACGGGCTGAGCCGTAGGCGCCTCGGCGGGGAGCGCTACGAGCCGGTGAGTGAGGCGCATTCCTGGAACTCGCCCCACTGGTTTTCTTCTGCGCTGACCCTGAATGCGCCGCGGCACTCCGACCACCATATGCACCCGCAAAGGCCCTACCCCGCCTTGCGCCTCAGCCCGCAAACCATGCCGATCCTGCCCCATTCCTTGCCGGTCATGGCGGTGATTGCGCTCTATCCGCCGCTGTATCGAAAGGTCATGGCGCGCACGATAGGACACTTGCAAGAGACGAATAAGACGTCATAGGCTCGGCCTATGGGACGCCTTTTATGCCTTCTTGTTGCCCTCGCCGGCCCTGTCACTGCCCAAGAGCGGCTTTCGGCAGAGGCGTTTGATGCCTTTACCCGCGGCCAGACGTTTTATTACGGATATGACGAGGAGCCGTATGGCGCGGAGGAATACCGCGAGGACCGCCGCGTGCGCTGGTCGTTTTTAAACGGCGAGTGCAAAGAGGGATATTGGTATGAGACCGCGGAGCGGCTGATTTGTTTTGTGTATGAAGACCGCCCCGACACGCCGCAATGCTGGGCCTTTTATAACGAGGCCGGAAAGCTGCGCGCCACCTTCGAAAACGGGGCACAAGCCGCGCCGCTCTATCAAATTGAAAAAAGCGAAACACCAATGCTCTGCACGGGGCCGCAAATCGGCGTTTAGCGCAGCTTGGGCGGCGCTGACGGATCCCGCCCCGGCGCGGCGGGCGTTTGAAGGCTTGGCGTGGCGGGCACGGGCACATCAAAGCGCAGCCCTGCACGGGCGAACTGGTCGCGCAAGGCTTCGCTGTCATTGAAGAAGGCCACATCGAGGCTTGTGTCTTCAAGCCCGGAAAACACCAAAGCCTCGCTTGCGGCCTTGGCCAAAGGGGCTTGGGCAGGCTCTTTCGCCCCGAGGATCGCAAGCATCATGCCACCCTCCTCTTTGGCCACCAGATAGGCCACATTGGCCAGACCCGCTGCCCGGCTCAGCTTGGCATCCAGCGCATGGAGCAATACCTCGGGGATGTCAGGGCTTTTGAGGGCTGCAAGCCCGCCCTTGCGCTTGGCCGCGGGGGCCGCCTCCTGCGGGGCGGCCTTGAGCGTGTCACACATCCAGACCATCGCCTCGGCGGGCAGCATAATCGAGGAGGGCGCCACTTCGAGATTGAGCGCAAGCCCTGCGCCTTCTGTTGCGAGCATTTGCGCCATGATCCGCCCCGAGAGCGCCGCATAGGGCGCCGGCCCGCCCGTAAACGCCGACAGGCGCGCCGCAGAATCAAAGCCCAGAACAAGCCGTTCGCCCTCGACCTCGACAATCTGCGGCTCGATCATTTCGGCCTTCGGCTCGGCTTCGAGCAGCAAAAACACCTCGATATCGGCCAAAATCGAGTAAAAGCTCATCCGCAGCTGCACATCCTCGGGATTTTGCATCATGGCCGCGTGGGCTGTGTCCAGGAGTGTCTTTTCGCTCATGCAGAACCTCATTTAGCGCCGAACGGTCCGCAGCCCGGCAGCAAACCCGCGTTGTCTCTTTGCCCTCACGTATTGCGCCAGGGTCTGTGCGGCAAGCGAAAACAGGACAAACCGCGCCAAAGCGGCGCCCCCTTTCGCGCGGCCTGCGGGCCCGCACAAGCACGATCGGGGCCATTCGGCAGGTTTTGGCTGTTTTCAACACAGGCGTCTTATTTTTGCCCAAAACAACTGTATACTCATACGAAACAATAAAACGGCAGCCTTGGGCCAATACACTTCGTCTTAGTAAAATAGGGTTACACCCAAGGTGCCAGATAAGAAACGGAGCGGGCATGCTCGAGTTTAACAACGTTAGCAAGTCCTTCTGGACGGGCACACAGAGGAAGGTGATCCTTGAAAAGGTCTCCTTCCGGGTGGAGCTTGGCAGCTCTCTTGGTATTCTGGCCCCCAATGGGACCGGCAAAACCACATTGATCAATATGATGTCGGGTCTTGAGAAGCCCGATGAAGGCTCGATCCTGCGGGAGTGCAAGATCAGCTTTCCGCTCGGGTTTATGGGCGGCGTGGTGCCGCGCCACACCGCAGTTGAAAACAGCCGCTTTATCGCCCGGCTTTACGGGCTGGACCCCGATTATGTCGAGGCCTTCTGCCGCTGGCTGTGTAACCTTGGCGAATATTTCGAGCAGCCGCTCGGCACCTATAGTCAGGGGATGCGGGCGCGGTTTTCCTTTGCGCTGCTTCTGGCCCTTGATTTTGATATCTACCTCATTGACGAGGGAATGCCAAACTCGACCGATGTCGAGTTCAACCGCAAGGCCGGCGAAATCCTGCGCGACCGTTTGCGCACCACAACCGTGATCATCGTATCCCACCAGGCACAAGTGCTCGAAAAGTTCGCCCGTTCGGCGGCCGTTTTGATTGATGGCAAGTTGCATATGTTTGACACCCTAGAGGAAGCGAAACAGCTCTATGACTATGAAACCCAAAGCTAGAAAGTTTCGCATCAGGCGCACAACCCCCTGTCTCTTATACACATCT
>JAHBAM020000185.1 GCA_018500125.2 Roseobacter sp.
AAATTGGGCAAGATTGAGGCATACCGCCATAAAGAGCGGGTTCAAGTTGGAACAAGGACACGGCATCGTATCGTGACCGACCAAGTTGGAAGGATTGGGTAGTGTTAACTCGTGCAACAGGCGCAGCTTTGCGCGCTATACTTATGGCATTGCTGCTCGCAATGCCCTCGCTGCTTCTTCCAAACGTCAGCACAGATACGAGCCAGATCACCGTTCTGGTGGCGCTGCTCGCCTTCCTGATGACCTTTATAGAATATTACAGCCAATACCCCTCGATCATCGAATTCCGCTACGCCTCGCCCTTCAACCGGCTGCGCTTTCTGGCGCTCTTTGTGATTGTCACATTGCTCTCCGTCATTCTTGCCAGCCCGACCGGCTCCAGTCAGATGGCCGGCACGCTCACCCAACTTGGAACAGCATGGGGCGCGGCGCTTGATTTTCCCTTCTCCCCGGTCCGCCTTGTCGTGCTGATGATGCCCGAATATGCCTCTGCCGAGCTGATCAGCTCTGTGCGCACCTCTGCGGGCATTGCCTATATGGTCTCGCTGGTCGCGCTGTTTGTCTTTGTCACAATGGTGCGCCTGCTCGGCTGGCCGACCCGCAACCGCGCCTTCAACGTCTGGATCAACCTGCCGCTGTTTGACCCGACCGCCGGCGGTGATGTTGTTCACCGCCTCAAGCGTGATGCAGGTCTTAACATTGTGTTAGGAATTTTACTGCCATTCTTGATCCCAGCAATTGTGAAAGCGGCTTCAAGCTTCATCGATCCGATCTCGATGCAGAATCCGCAAACCTTGATCTGGACAATGACAGCATGGGCCTTTCTTCCTGCCAGCATGATCATGCGCGGAATCGCCATGGGGCGGATTGCCGAGCTGATCGAGGAAAAGCGCAATCGTGCCTATTCCGAAGCCAAGAAAAGCGGGTTGCAAACCGCCTCGGCCTGACTCTTCTCTGCCTGACCCTTCTGTCGCTGCTGCTCTCGCTTGTGCCCGCCGCGCCGCTGCTGGCCAAAGACCTGCGCATCGCCTTTTTCAACGCGGGGCTTTCCCGCAAAGGTCCGGGTCTTCTGATGCGCGATATCACGCGCCAAGAGGCGCAGGTCTTGGCCGCCCGCGATGTGATTGCGCGCATCAACCCCGATATCCTCGTTCTCTCGGATTTTGACTATGACGCCGAGGCGCGCGCCCTCTCCGCTTTTGCCGCGCTGCTCGCAACCGCCGGCGCGCCCTATCCCTACCGCTTTGCCCGCCGGCCCAACACGGGCTGGGCCACGGGGCTTGATATGGATGGCGACGGCCGCCTCGGCACGCCGCGCGATGCGCAGGGCTTTGGGTATTTTGCCGGTCAGGGCGGGCTTGCCGTGCTCTCGCGCTTTCCCTTTGACGCGCCCCGCCTGCAAGACTTTTCCGCCCTGCTCTGGCGCGATACGCCCAAGGCACTGCTGCCAAAGCACGCGAGCGGCGCACCTTTCCCCTCGGCGGCGGCTCTCGCCGCCCAGCGCCTGTCAACCACGGCGCATTGGTCGCTGCCGGTCAGCCTCGCGGGCGGTGCGCTCACCCTCTTGATCAGTCAGGCCACACCCCCCGTCTTTGACGGTGTCGAAGACCGGAACGGCAAGCGAAACCATGACGAAAACGCGCTCTGGCTCCACCATATCGAAGGCCGCCTCGGCACGCCGCCAAGCGGCCCCTTCGTGCTGGCCTTCGGGGCCAATCTTGACCCTGCCGACGGCGCAGGCCGGCGCGACGTGATGCACACCCTGCTGGCCCACCCCGCGCTGCAAGATCCGCGCCCCAAAAGCGAGGGCGCAGCCCTGGCCGCCACACCCGGACAGCGCGGCGACCCTGCGCTCGACACCGCCGATTGGCGCGACCCGACAGAAGACAGCTTCGGCCCCGGCAATATGCGGGTTGATTTCCTGCTGCCTTCGGCTGATCTCGCGGTCAAGGACGCCGGCGTCTTCTGGCCCGCGCCTCAAAACGCCGCAGACCACGCCCTCGCCCTTGCAGCCAGCCGCCACCGCCTCGTTTGGCTGGATATCCGCCTGCCCTGACGGCCTTATGTTTCTTGACCCTTCCCTCGGCAGCCGCTAGCTCAGAGCCAAGCTATTCAAACGAGGAACCACATCATGAGCAACCCTTCGCTTCTTATCCTTCCCGGTGACGGCATCGGCCCCGAAGTTATGGCCGAAGTCCGCAAGGTCATCGACTGGTATGGCGCCAACCGCGATCTTACCTTTGACGTCAGCGAAGACCTCGTCGGCGGTGCTGCCTATGATGCGCATGGCACGCCTTTGCATGATGACACAATGGCCAAGGCCCAAGAGGTTGACGCCGTTCTGCTTGGCGCGGTCGGCGGCCCCAAATATGATGTGCTCGACTTTTCGGTCAAGCCCGAGCGCGGCCTTCTGCGCCTGCGCAAGGAAATGGACCTGTTCTCAAACCTGCGCCCGGCGCAATGCTTTGACGCGCTGGCCGATTTCTCGTCCCTGAAGAAAGATGTGGTCGCCGGTCTTGATATCATGATCGTGCGCGAGCTGACCTCTGGCATCTACTTTGGCGAGCCGCGCGGCATCTTCGAAGAAGGCAACGAGCGTGTCGGCATCAACACCCAGCGCTACACCGAAAGCGAAATCGCCCGCGTCGCCCGCTCTGCCTTTGAACTCGCCCGCAAGCGCGGCAACAAGGTCTGCTCGATGGAAAAAGCCAATGTCATGGAGTCAGGGATCCTCTGGCGTGATGTTGTGACAGAAATTCACCAAGCCGAATACGCCGATGTCGAGCTATCGCATATGTATGCCGACGCAGGTGCCATGCAGCTCTGCCGCTGGCCCAAGCAGTTTGACGTGATCGTCACAGACAACCTCTTTGGCGACCTCTTGTCAGACGCCGCCGCGATGCTCACAGGCTCGCTCGGAATGCTGCCCTCTGCCTCGCTCGGCGCGCCCATGGCCAATGGCCGCCCCAAGGCGCTTTACGAGCCGGTGCACGGCTCCGCACCCGATATCGCCGGCCAGGGCAAAGCCAACCCGATCGCCTGCGTGCTCAGCTTTGCCATGGCGCTGCGCTACAGCTTTGATCAGGGCGCCGAGGCCGACCGTTTGGAAGCTGCGGTTGAGAAAGTCCTCGCCGATGGCGCGCGCACAGCCGATCTTCTCGGCGAAGAAGGCGCCAGCGCGATCAGCACATCACAGATGGGCGACGCCATTGTCGCCGCGCTCACAGCCAGCCTCTAAGGCGCGCAAAAAGCATCAGACGGCTCCGCCTCCCGTGCGGGGCCGTCTCGCTTTTCAGGTGTTAAACCCAAGCGCGCGAACCGCCTCGCCCAAGGCCCTGCGAAAGAGCTGCGCAGCCGGCGACGCCTCCTCTTCGGCCCGCGTCATAACCCCGACAGGCCCGGCGGTAATACCCGTTTCAATCGGCAATTGCTCCAGAAGACCGCTCGCAATATCGCCCGCAACAACGCTCTGGGAAATGATCCAGACCGCGTCGCTCGCCCGCGTCAACCCACGGCCATAATCGCCCGACACGCTCTCGATCCGATGCGCCAAACCGGCCACGCCCTCGGCAATGAACAGCCTGTCCACCAAAGGCCGGATCGCCGCGCGCTCTGTCGGATAGATCACCAGGTGGTCGCGCAGCGCCGCAAGCCGCCGCTCCCCAGAGAGCGGATGCCCCGCGCGCACAACAAAAGCCACCTGCTCGCTGTAAAGCGGCGTAAAGCTGATCCCCGCCATGGTCGCAGGCGGCCCCATCCGCCCGACAGCCAGATCAAGCCGCCCCGCGCGCAACCGCTCCATCAAAAAGCCGTGCGGCCCGTCCTCGACCCTGAGCAGAGTCTCAGGCTCATGGGCGCGAAACCTCAGGCTCGCCAGCGGCAAGACCCGCGCCGCCACGCTCGGCATCGCCCCCACAGCTGTCTCTTATACACATCT
>JAHBAM020000085.1 GCA_018500125.2 Roseobacter sp.
CGATTATATTGCGCTCACCGATGAAACCAACGAGCGCGCGGGGATGAAGCCCAAGCCGATCTGGAAGCACGTTTTGCGACCACGCACCATTCTTTATACAACGCTGTGGTCGTTTGTCGGCATATTGCTCGTGGTGGCGCTGTTTGTCCGGTCTGATATCGAGATGACGGTCGCGCCTGTGCGCAACCCGACCTATGTGACCTTGTCCGACGGCTCGATCCGCAACGTCTACGAAATCCGCCTGCTCAACAAACATGGCGAAGACCGGCCTTTCCGTGTGACTGTGAAGGGCGATCCGGCTGTGCGCTTGCAGCTTGAGGGCAACCCTTACGAGACAGTGACTGTGCCTGCGGACAGCACCTATCTTGTGCGGACCTATGTTGTAGCCCCTCCCGGCTCCAAGCCTGCAGAGAGCGAGCGTGTGGACATTCGCATTTGGGCAGAAGACCTTACGTCGGGTGAGCGGGCCTACAAAGACACGATCTTTAACGGGAGGGCGAACTGATGCCGCGTGAAATTACGGGCCGTCATGTGTTTCTTGGGTTTTGCGCTGCTTTTGGCGTGATCATTTCGGTGAATGTGCTTTTGGCCTATAACGCTGTCAAAACCTTTCCCGGACTGGAAGTGAAGAACTCCTATGTGGCGAGCCAGGAGTTCAACAAGCGAAAGGCCGCGCAGGAGGCTCTGGGCTGGGAGGTGAGCGCCAGCGCCGAGGGCGGCTTGTTGCGGCTGGTGATGAACGGGCCGGACGGCGCGCCTGTCTATCCCACCGAGATGAAAGCGGTCTTGGGGCGCGCCACCCAGATCAAGGACGATCAATTGCTCGAGTTTCGCCATGACGGCACCGCTTTTGTCGCGCCGGTTGCGCTTGAGCGGGGCAATTGGAACATCCGGATGACGGCAACCGCTGAGGATGGCACGCTGTATAGCCGCCGTCTTGTGTTGCGTGTGAAACAGTGAGGCGCGGGAGGTGAGCACCGGTCTGTCAGCCTGTCCTGCCTGTTCTGCGGCCCCCGCTGCGGAAGATCTGGCCGAGCGCGCCGCGCAGAAAAATGCGCGGCTGGCGTTGTCTTTGCCGAACATTCACTGCGCCGCCTGTATTTCGGCGGTGGAGCGGCGGCTTGCAGCAGAGCCGGGCGTGAAGACGGCGCGCGTCAACCTGACGCTGAAGCGGGCGACGATTGAAGCCGAGAAGGATGTGAGCGCGCGCCAGCTTGTCGAGGCGCTGGGCGAAATCGGCTATGAGGCGCATGAGCTGGACGCCGGCACGCTGAGCGCGACAGAGACTGACAAGGCGGGGCGCGAGCTTTTGATGCGGCTGGCTGTGGCGGGCTTTGCGGCGATGAATGTGATGCTGTTGAGCGTGTCTGTCTGGTCGGGGGCGGCGGATGCGACGCGGGATATGTTTCACTGGATATCGGCGGCGATCACGCTGCCGACAGTTCTTTTTGCGGGCCAGCCGTTTTACAAAAGCGCTTGGAGTGTTCTCAAGCACGGCCATTTGAATATGGATGTGCCGATCACGCTGGCGATTGTTTTGGCGGTTGTCACCTCGCTTTGGGAGACGACGCTTTCGGGGGCGCACGCCTATTTTGACGCGGCATTGGCGCTGACGTTTTTTCTATTGGCAGGCCGGTATCTTGACCACCGCACCCGCGCGATTGCCCGCTCGGCGGCAGAAGAGCTTGCGGCGCTGGAAGTGCCGCGCGTGACCCTTCTGATTGACGGGCAAGAGCGCGAGCTGCCCACGGCGGAGCTTCGGCTGGGCGATATTGTTCTTGTGCGGCCCGGCGGGCGGATGCCTGTGGACGGAGAGATCATCGAGGGCCAGAGCGAGCTTGACCGCTCCTTGCTGACGGGGGAGAGCCTGCCGGTGTTTGCCGGTGTGGGTCAGGCTGTGTCGGCGGGCGAAGTGAACCTGACCGGACCTTTGAAAATCCGCGCGACGGCGGTTGGCGAAGAAACCTCCTTGCACCGTATGGCCGACTTGGTGGCGATCGCGGAGTCCGGGCGCTCTAAATATACCTCGCTGGCGGATGCGGCGGCCAAGCTCTATGCGCCGGGTGTGCATATCCTGTCGGCTTTGGCCTTTTTGGGCTGGTTGCTTTACTCCGGGGATATGCGGGTCGCGCTCAATATTGCGGCGGCGGTTCTGATTATCACCTGCCCCTGTGCGCTTGGGCTGGCTGTGCCGGCTGTGACGACAGCGGCGAGCGGCAAGCTGTTTCGCAAGGGAATGCTCATCAAGCATGAAACCGCGATGGAGCGTCTGGCGCAGGTTGATACTGTTGTGTTTGACAAAACCGGCACGCTGACCGAGGGCACCCCCGAGCTGATCAATGCGGCGGCGATCTCGCAGGAGGATATGGCGCTGGCCATGGCGCTTGCCGAAGGCTCGTCGCATCCTTTGTCGCGCGCGATCTGGGCGGCGGGCAAAGCGGCGGGTGTGGCGCCTGTGGCGCTGAGCGAGCAGAGCGAGGTGCCCGGCTATGGCGCGCAAGGGCGGCTTGACGGGCAGTGCGTGCGCCTTGGGCGTGCGGGCTGGGTTGGCGCAGACGCGGGTGAGAAAACCAGCAGCTGGCTTCAGCGCGGCGAAGGCCCAGCGGTGGCGTTTGAATTTGCCGACAGTTTGCGCGCGGGCGCCCAAGAGGCTGTGAGCGCGCTCAAGGCGTCGGGCAAGGATGTGATCCTGTTGTCGGGCGATACGCGGCTTGCTGTCGGGGCCATGGCGGAGCGGCTTGGCATTGAGACATGGATTGCCGAAGCCCTGCCGCGCGAGAAAGCCGAGCGCATTGCGGCGCTTGCCGCAGAGGGCCATCATGTTTTGATGGTGGGGGACGGGCTTAACGATACGGCGGCGCTCACGGCGGCTTATGTTTCTATTTCGCCTGCGAGCGCTTTGGATGCGGCGCGTGTGGCGAGCGATATTGTGTTGCTGGGCGGCAATCTTGCCCCGATTGCGGAGGCCACGGAAACCGCGCGCTCGGCTGTGCGCCGTATCAAAGAGAACTTCCAGATTGCGACGGTTTACAATATCATCGCCGTGCCGCTGGCTGTGGCAGGGATGGCGACGCCGCTGATCGCCGCTTTGGCGATGTCGGCCTCGTCGATCACAGTTTCGCTCAATGCGCTGCGCCTGAGAGGATAAGGTTTGAATATTCTAAGTTATCTGATCCCGATCTCTTTGATCCTGGGTGGTGTCGGGCTTGGCTTTTTTATTTTTACGCTCAAGACCAACCAATATGACGACCCCGAGGGGGACGCGCGGCGGATTTTGTCAGGTGAGTATGACGACAGGCCCAAGCAGGACTGAGCGGCGCGCCCCTTAGCCCGGCCCCATCATGAAGCAGGTTACATTGCGCGCCTGAAGGCGGCGGCAGGCTGTTTCTGCGCGTTCGCGGGTGAGGCCGTTGAAGTTGGCTTCATAGCCTTTCGGGCGTTTCACGACGCTGCGCAGCGAGCCATCGAGGGTTTCCATCTCGTTGAGGGCGGTTTTGAGCAGGGCGCGTTCGGCATGGTAGCGCGAATTGAAGCGTCCGACATTGATCCCCCAATGTTTGCCGCCTTCGCCGGAGAGGCGTGTGACGACTTCGCGCGGCTGCGCCTGAGCGCTGGGGCGCGATTTGATGGCGCTTTGGACCGAGGCGAGCACCAGATCTTTGGGCCGCGCGGCCGGGCTGGTCTTGGGCTGTGCGGCGGGGCTTGTGGTGAGGCTTGCGGCCTGGGCTTCGAGGAGCGCGGCCTTGATATCGTCTTTCATGGCGATCAGCACGGGGGCTGGCTCTTGGCTTGGGCGCATCTGTGGGCGCAGGCTTGTTTTGACAGCGGTCACAAGGCGGATTGTGCGGCCTGATGTGCCGTCATTTTCGGCCAGAAGCGGGCCTGTTTCGAGGCCATATTCGGGGGTGTCGGGCTTGTTCAGGCGGGCGCGGCTCGGGGCTTTGCGAAAGCCGAGATCAAGCAGTTCGGCGATGCGGGCGTTGCGCGTGGCTGTGGAGCGGCCGCCAAAGACCGTCGCGATGATCCGTTCGTTGCCGCGCTGGGCCGAGGACACAAGATTGAAGCCGGCGGCGCGGGTGTAGCCTGTTTTTATCCCGTCGGCACCTTTGTAGGCGGCGAGCAGGCGGCGGTTGGTATTGGCGACTTGGCGGATGCCGGCGTCGGCTGTCGTGCGCGAGAACAGGTTGTAATACTCGGGGTAGTCATAGAGCACATGGCGGCCCAGGATCGTCATGTCACGCGCTGTCGACATATGGCCGTTTTCTGTCAGGCCATTGGCATTTTTGAAGGTTGTGCGGGTCATGCCGAGGGCTTTGGCTGTGCGGTTCATCCGGCGGGCAAACTTGGCTTCGGAGCCTGAAATCGCCTCGCCGATCGCAGTGGCGCAGTCATTGGCTGATTTGATCGCGGCGGCGCGGATGCAATAGCGCAGTTTGATTTTCTGACCGGGCCGAAGCCCAAGCTTTGAGGGCGGCTCGGCGGCGGCGTTTCTGGAGATCACGATGTTTGTATCAAGATCGATTTCGCCTTTTTCGATCGCTTCAAAGGCGATGTAGAGCGTCATCATTTTTGTGAGGGAGGCGGGGTGAAGCCGGGTGTCGGCGTTCTCTGAATGCAGCACTTCGCCTGTGCGGGCGTCCATCACGAGGGCGGCGTAGGGCGCGGCGATGGCGCTGGTTGGCAGCGCGGCCAGCATCATGATCCATGCAAAGAAGAGAGGACCCAAACGGGCCACAGAGATACACTGTCTCACAGCTTTTGCCTTTTTCTGCCTCGGGTGCCGCCGATTTGCTCGACTGACAAATTTATTGAGGAAAGGCTAACATATCGCGGCTATTGAATAAAGTTTTCATTTTGGCAGGGAGGTTGCGAATTTTCGGCACATTTAGTTGTCTGTTGTTTGGGGTATACTAGATAAAGCATTGTGGCGGAAATATGGCTGGCTCTGCCATGTTTGTGCTGACAGAGCCGGCGCGGGGTCTGTCAGGTCAGTTTGATGATCTGCTTGCCGATGTTGCGGCCCTCCAGAAGCCCCATGAAGGCGCGGGGCGCGTTGTGAAGCCCTTCGGTGATGTCTTCGAGGTAGGCGAGCTGGCCTGTCGCGACCAGCGGCGCGATTTCTTTGAGGAAAGCCGGGTAGTGGCTGTAGTGGTTTGAGATGATAAAGCCGTTGACCGACATCTGTTTGACCAGAATGGAGCGCCAGAGCGCGGGGAGCCTGTCTGGACCCTCCGAGCGGACTCCGCCGCCGAGGGCGCCGGCATTGTAGCCCGAGATCATCCCGCAGACGGGAATGCGCCCGAAGGTGTTCATCAGGGGGAGGACGGCTTCAAAGACTTTGCCGCCGACATTTTCAAAGTAGATGTCGACGCCTTCGGGCGCGGCTTGGGCAATGGCTTGGCGCAGGCTTTTGGCGCTGTCATGGGCGCGGTGGTCGATTGCGGCGTCAAAGCCGAATGTCTCAAGCGCCAGCGCGCATTTGTCGGCACCGCCCGCGATGGCCACGGTGCGCAAGCCCTTCGCCTTGGCGATCTGGCCGACCATGGAGCCGACAGGGCCGGTTGCGGCTGCGACAACGAGGGTTTCGCCGGCTTGGGGGCGGCCCAGCTCTGTCAGCCCATACCAGCCGGTGAAGCCGGGCATTCCGAGAACGCCGAGGGCGGTTGTCGCGGGCAGGCTGTTGTCGAGCTTGCGCAGCTGGTTGGCGGGGAGGCAGCCGTGGCTGGCCCAGCCGAACATACCGAAGGCCATGTCGCCCACGGCAAAATCGGGCGAGCGTGAGGCGATGACCTCGCCGACGGCACCGGCTTCCATGACGCCGCCGATGGGCACGGGGGCGGCGTAGCTTTTGGCGTCATCCATGCGCCCGCGCATATAGGGATCGAGCGAGAAGGCGTGCAGCTTGACCAGCACTTCGCCCGCAGCGGGCTTTGGCAAGGGCCGCTCAACCAGAGCGAAATCGCTGTCTTTGGGCGCGCCGACGGGGCGGGCGGCAAGGGTGATCTGGTGCAGGGTCTCGCTCATGGGGTGGCTGTCCTTTGTTCTGTGCCGCGATACCGGAAGACGGCTGTGGCTGTTGCGATCAGAGCGCCTGTGCTGTCGTGAAGCTCTCCGGATGCGAAAGCCGTCTTGCGGCCACCGCCTGTTTTGTGGCCCGTGGCTGTGACAGCTTCGCCCGTGGCAACGCCGAGGTAATTGACGTTGAGCGAGAGGGTCATGACGAGCTGGCGCAGATCGGGATCGCCGGTATAGGCGACGGCAAAGCCCATCGCTGTGTCGAGCAGCGTTGCATGAACGCCGCCGTGCAGGATGTGATAGCGGTTGCCGAGGTGATCATGGAGGGGCTGGGTCAGGGTGCAGCGGCCCTCGGACCAGTCTGTGACCGTAAAGCCGAGCGTTTCTTGAAACGGGTATGGTGCTTCTATGAGAGAGGTCATGTGACAGTCCTTGCGGCTTTGAGGCCAGCGCTGGCAAAGGCGGGAACGTAAGCGCCGAGGCGTCTGGCCTGATCGGGGGAGGAGGCATTGCCATCGAGGGCGCGTTTGAGCACGCCTTGCAGGATTGCCCCCATGCGAAAGTAGGAAAAGGCCAGATAGAAGCCGAAATTCTCGATTTGGGGCAGGCCACGGCGCGCACAATAGGCGGCGATGAACGCATCGTCTGTCATCAGGCCGTGCCGGGCGCGATCGACGCCCTGAAGGCCGCGCCCCTCGGCGCCTTGGGGCATCGACCATTGCATGATCACGGCGGCAAGATCGGCGTAGGGGTGGCCGATTGTGGACAGCTCCCAATCGAGCACGGCGCGGATGCGGGCGCTGTCTGGCGCAAAGAGCAGGTTGTCGATCCGGTAGTCGCCATGCACCAGCGTGCGCTGGCCGTCATCAGCCGGGAGATTGCTTTGCAGCCAGTCGATGAGCGCTGTCATATCGGGGATGTCGGCGGTCTGGCTGGCCTCGTATTGTCTGGCCCAGCGGCTGATCTGGCGGGCGTAATAATTGCCTTCGGGGCCATAGTCTGACAGGCCCGCGGCGGCGATATCCACATCATGGATCGCGGCGAGAACGCGGTTCATCTCCTTCATGACGGCATGGCGCGCCTCGGGGGCGAGCTGGGGCAAGGTCGGCTCGGCAAAGACACGGCCCTGCACCGCTTCCATCACATAAAAGGCGGAGCCGATCACGCTGTCATCTTCGCAGAGGGCCAGCATCTGCGCGACGGGAACGGCGGAGCCGGCCAGCGCCTTTTGCACGCGAAACTCGCGCTCGACTGCGTGCGCTGACTTCAGCAGCACTCCCGCTGGCTTGCGGCGCAGCACATAGTTGCGCGCCGGCGTTTTGAGAAGATAGGTCGGGTTGGACTGGCCCTGCGCGAATTTTTCAGCTGTGAGCGGGCCTGAAAAACCCTCGAGGTGGGCGGTGAGCCATGTGGCGACGGCCCCTGTGTTCAGTGTGTTTGGGTTTGACATGACGGCCTCAGCTATAGGTCAGCAGCCGCGCTTCATTGGCGGCGGTGATATGGGGCGTTTCGTTGAAGCTGCTCAGATGTGCGGCGCGGGGCGTGATGATGAGCCGGCTCATGGCGCAATTCTTGATCTGGAGTTGCAGGCGGATCATCGCATCGGCGGGCGCGCCCATGATCTCGCCCACGGTCTGCCCGATCGCGCCGCCGGAGGAGACGACAAGCACGGTCTCATGTCCTTCGCGCATGGCCTCGGTGCGGGCGGCGCGCACGCGGGCTGTGAAGGCGGCGTAGCTTTCGGGCGGATCGGTGATCTCGCCGCGCTGCCACTCCAGCACGGTTTCGCGCAGCGCCTTGAAGTGTGCGCGCCTGTCGGTGTGCAGGTTGTCAGGGCGGGGGCGGCCCGCGTAGCGCGCCTCAAGCAGGCCGCCAAAGTCAAACTCGTTGAAGCCGGGCAAGATGCGCGGCGGGGCCGTGTGGCCAAGCGCTTGGTTGATGCCCTCCCAAGTCTCGGCGTGACGCCTCTGTGCGCCAAGGCAGACCGCATCGGGGACAAGGCCGAGCGCTTTCAGGGCCTGCCCGAGCGCGCGGGACTGTGCGTGGCCAAGCTCGGAGAGCTTGTCATAGTCAGCCGCCCCAAAGCTGGCTTGGGCATGGCGGATCAGGAGGAGCGTGGGCATTACACCGCCTCCAGATAGCGCAGGCCGAGCCAGCGCGCGGCCAGCGCGGGCTTGTCCTGCCCTTCGATCTCGACGGTGACATCATAAGCGATTTTATAGCCACCATCGGCGCGCTGGCTCAGCTCGACCAGTGTGAAGCGGCCACGCACCCGCGCGCCGGTGGGCACGGGCGCAAGGAAGCGCAAGGAGTCAAAGCCGTAGTTCACGCCGGTGGCTTCCCCTTGCAGGGCGGGCATTTCATAGACCATCGCCGAGAGCAGCGAGAGCGTGAGAAATCCATGCGCTATGGTGCTGCCAAACGGGCTGGCCGCGCCTGCGGCGGGATCAAGGTGAATCGGCTGCCAGTCTTCTGTGACATCGGCAAAGGCTTTGATGCGCGCGGCGCTCATCTCATACCAGCGGCTTGTGCCGACCTCCTGGCCCAGCTGCGCCTGCATCTGCTCGGGTGTTTGGCGCGTGCTCACTAGAGATCCTCGTTGAAGATCGAGATCGGCGCGGCGGATTGCATCCCGCCGGAGAGCGGCAGGATTGCTCCGCTCACGTAAGCGCCTGCGCGCGAGCAGAGAAACTGTAGCGCGCCGGCGATGTCTTCGGCTGTTCCGACGCGGCCCAAGGGCACGCCTTTGGCTGATTCTGCGCGGCCCTCTTCGGACCCGAGGGCGAAATCTGTCATTTTGGACGGGAAAGGCCCCGGCGC
>JAHBAM020000187.1 GCA_018500125.2 Roseobacter sp.
GAAATATTGATCTCGTCGAGCACGATCAGATCATACTCTGCGCTCACCATCATTTGCCGTGCTTGGTTGAGGGCCGCTTCAGCCGCCGCGATATCGCGGGCGCGGTCCTGGCTGTCCCAGGTGAAGCCCTCGCCCATCATATGCCAGTCCACCCCGCCCAAACGGTCAAAAAACTGCTTTTCTCCGGTGATCCACTTGCCTTTGACAAACTGAACCACCCCGACACGCTGCTTCCAGCCCAGCGCGCGGGTGATCACGCCAAAGGCCGAGCTGCTCTTGCCCTTGCCATTGCCCGTATGCACCAGCACAAGCCCCTTCTCGGGGTCGCGCAGCTCTTTTTGTCTGGCCTGATGCGCCGCCTGAACATCTTTCATTCTGGCGCGGTAGTCTTCTGCCTCTGTCATGGGCTGCTCCTCTCTGTTCGCTCCGACAAAAGCGCAGAAACGCGGGCGGGTTGCCAGTCAATTGAGCACGCAATCATCACAATCCAACCCTTATTTCGCCAGAGTTGCCAGAAAAACTGCCTGCGCATCTACCCCTGTGAGGAGATCCGCTTTTGATCCGGTCAGACCCTCTTGCGCGCCCGATCCGGCGCCGTTCGGGCCTTTGGGCGGCCTGCCTGTTGCTCGTCTCTGCGGCCTTGGTCTGTCAGCCCGGCCGGCTGCCCCGTGACACCATAACAAGCCTGAGCGCCCCGCCGCAGGTTACGATCTCCGCTCTGGGCGCGCGCCCGTAAAGCGGCGCTGGAGCTTGGCCATCCCGCCAATCCACCGGTCATAATCGGCCACCTTGGCCTGCAGATAGGCCGCCACTTCAGGGTGCGGCAAAATCAGGAAACGCTCCGCCTCGACCCCGTCCAGCGCCGCCGTCGCGACAGCCTCTGCGCTCAAGACCCCGTCAAGCGTCGCGGGGTGGTTCTCTGCGCCACGGATCATATCGGTGTCTACCCCCTGCGGGCACAGCACCGAAACTTTGATCCCGTCGTCGCGATGGCTGATCGCAAGGTTTTCCGCAAAGCCGATCGCCGCGTGTTTTGTCGTCGCATAGGGCGCACTGCCGATCTGGCTCAAAAGCCCCGCCGCCGAGGCGGTCTGAAGGAAATACCCCCCGCCCCGCGCCCGCATCCGCGGAACAAGAACAGCCGCCGCATGGATATGCGCCATCACATTGACATCCCAAGCGCGCTGCCAGTCTTCCGGGCGCGCGCCCGCCGCATTGTCAAAGCCGAGCGCACCCAACAGGCCCGCATTCGAGCAAAAAAGATCAATCGGGCCAGCCGTGGCTTCGATCTCCTCAATCCGGCTGCGCAAAGCAACAGGATCGGCCACATCGCAAATATAGCCGCTGTCCGCCCCCGCAACAGACTGCACCGCTTCGGACAGATCAAGGGCGGCCACATGGACCGCCCCCCTGTCTTTCAGCTCCCGCACCAGCGCCGCGCCAATCCCTCTGGCCGCGCCTGTCACAACAGCAATTTTTCCGGCGATCCGCACCCGACCGATCAGCTTGGCGACATACCGCGCAAACGCTCCGAGCGGCGGCGCAACAGTTCCAGCGTGGTCAGAAGCGCAATCGAGATCACAACCAAAATCGTCGCCACAGCAAGGATCGTCGGGCTGATCTGTTCGCGCAGGCCGGTGAACATCTGCCAAGGCAGCGTCTTCTGGCTCGCCGAGCCAACAAAGAGCACAACCACAACCTCGTCAAAGCTCGTGATAAAGGCAAACAGGCCGCCCGAAATAACCCCCGGCAAAATCAGCGGCATCTGCACCCGGAAGAAGGTCGTCACAGGGTCCGCGCCCATATTGGCCGCGGCGCGGGTGAGCGAGCGGTCAAAGCCCACAAGCGTGGCCGTCACCGTGATAATCACAAACGGAATACCCAATACAGCGTGCGCAAGGATCACTTTGATATAGCCGACAAGGTTCTTATCCAGCCCGAGCGTGCCTTCCATCCAGTTGCCGATCTGGCTGTAGAAAAAGAACATCCCGGTGGCCGAAATGATCAGCGGAACAATCATCGGCGAAATCATAATCGCCATAATCGCACGCCGCCCCGGCACATGGGATTGCGACAAGCCAATCGCCGCCAGCGTCCCGAGGCTGACAGAAATCACCGTGGCAATCGGCGCAATGATCAGCGAGTTCTTGAAGCTGCGCTGCCATTCGTTGTTGCTGAAGAAGTCCTGATAATGCTTGAGAGAATATCCCGCAGGGTCAAACCGCAGCATCTCTGGAGTAAAGGTAAAGAAGTTCTGCGCATTGAACGAGAGCGGCAGAACCACAAGGATCGGCGTGATCAGGAAGATAAAGATAATTCCGCAAATCACACGGAACCCGAAGTGCCACAGCACCTGATACCACGTCAGATAAGGCGCAATATAAGAGCGGTAGCGCCCCTCATAAGCCCAGTATATCAGCCAGCCCGCAACAGCGCCCAGCAATCCGCCAATCACCGCAAGCGGAAGGCCGCCGCCGACAAATCCCAAAACACCGCCGGCAACAAACGTCATCCCGCGGCCCGTGCGCTCGTTGCGGATCAGCGTGATATAGACAAAGGCCAGCGCAATCATCAGCCCCGCGCCAAGAGCGACCCCCAGAGCGCCAGAGCCGTTCGCCGTGCCAAAAAACAGCCCGAAGAAAGCGCCAAAGCCGCCGGTGATCAGTGCCACAAGCCAGAATGGTTTGCGAGAAATAGGAGTGAGTGCTGCCATGGTCTTTACCCCAGTTTCACGTTGTCGATGCCGACGATCTTGTCGTAGGCCCAGTAGAGAATGAGAACCGCCCCAAGAAGGATCGAGCCGAGCGCAGCCGCGAGTCCCCAGTTGAGCGATGTCGAAATATGATAGGCGATCCGGTTGGAAATAAAGACGCCCTTATTGCCGCCAACAATCTCCGGTGTGATGTAGTAACCAATCGCCAGAATAAACACGAGGATCGAGCCAGCCCCGATCCCGGGGATAGACTGCGGGAAATAGACCCGCCAGAAGGCCGTCCAGTTCGTCGCGCCAAGGCTCTTGGCCGCGCGCAGATAGCTCGGCTGGATCGTCTGCATCACCGAATACATCGGCAAAATCATGAACGGCAGCAAGATATGGGTCATCGCAATGATCGTGCCGGTCGCGTTGTTGATAATGATCAGCCGCGAGTCATCGGCGATAAAGCCGAGCCAGACAAGCACATCATTGATCACACCCTGCTGCTGCAACATCACCTTCCAGGCGCTCGTGCGCACAAGCAGCGAGGTCCAGAACGGCAAGAGCACAAGGATCATCAAAAGATTGGCCGAGCGCGCCGGCAGGTTCGCCAAAATCCACGCCACAGGATAGCCGAGCAAGACACAGAGCGAGGTGATCACAAGTGACATCCACATGGTCCGCCCGAACAGCTTGAGCAGCACGCGCTTGTCTTCATCCTGAACCTGCGCGCCGTCAGGCGTGCGCTTCATATCCACCGCATTGAGGAAATACCCGTTGGTGTATTTCACAGAATGGGCCTTCATGATCTGCCATGTCTCGGCGTCGGCCCAATCCTTGTCAATATCGGCAAAGGTGGCCTGAAAGACGGGCGGCACAAACGCGCTTTTGGTCTCGGACAGTGCCCGAAGCATATCGGCCTGCGGGCCTGAATAAGACCCGATATCAGCCGTCTGCAAATCCTGAATCAAAGCCGGAAAGACAGACTCCCAAGGCTTGTCGCCCGCCAGCTCTTGCGCCGAATAAGCCGCTTGGCCGGGGCGGCGGCCGGCCTCGTCCACAAGCCATGTATAATTCGCAAATGTGGTATAGGCCTCGGCTGTCTTGGGCAGAAGCGCCACAATCTCCGCCGAAGGGGCAAAGCCGTTCGCCGCGGTCAGCGAGGTTGATTCAAGCCGCGCGATACGGCCCACAACCGCCTTGGCAAAGCCGGTGTCGCGCTGTGCGCCCTCGCCACCAGACATAAGCTCATACCAGACCTCTGAATCGCCCCAGCGCCGATCGAGCGCCTTGAGCTGTTTCAGATAGTCTTTGCCAAGGTCGTCAAGCGCGCGGCCCGACTTGCGAAACAGTGAAGAAAACCCGCTTTCCTCATAGTTGAACCGCGAGCCAAGGCGCGTGTGCTGTTTGGCCTCTGCCGCGAGAAACATATCATAATACAGCGCTTCAAACAGAGCCTCAGGCGGCAAGGCCTCGCCCTCGGGCTGCCACTTGGCCAGTTCGGCCACAGTGTAAGGGATCGTATCGTCGACAATCCGGTTATCAACCGAGCGAAACAGCATCGACACAATCGGGATGATAAAGGAGATCAGCACAAAAATAAGCAGCGGCGCAATCAGCATAAGGGCACGGGTTTTTTCAACCCGGAGCGCCCGCGCCAAGCTCTTTTTGAGCGGCGTGCCGTCTGCGGCCAGCACTGGCCCGTTTGTCTTTGTCTGGCTCATTTTTGTCCCCGTTTGGTATCGGTCGTTGATCGCGTTTAAGGTCTTTTTGCCTCATGCGTTTTGAATAAGGCCCCCTCGGGGCCGCATACAAAACGAAAGGAAGAGGGGAGGCCCGCAAAGGCCCCCCCAAGTGTATCGCTTATTTCGCAAGCCAAGCTTGGAATTTCGCGTCCAGGTCGTCACGGTTGTCTGCCCACCAGCTGTAGTCATAGAGGTGCACGTTTGACGCGTTGGCTGGATCTGTTGGCATATGGGGCGCCATGTCGATTCCCAGCGCTTCGTGCTTGCCTACGAGAGGCGCAGAAGACTTACGTGCAGGACCGTAGGAGATGTATTTCGCTTGGTCTGCAAGACGCTGTGTGTCTGTCGCATAGTAGACATAGTCCAGCGCACGGGCTTGACGCTCGGGCGAAAGACCTGCCGGAATGATCCAGCCGTCAAGGTCAAATGACTGCATATCCCAGAGCATACCAATTGGCTGGTTTTGCTCGGCAATCGCCGAGAAAAGACGGCCGTTGAACGTCGACCCGAACACAACTTCGCCATCGGCGAGAAGCTGTGGTGTTTCCGCGCCCGCTGTCCACCAGACAACGTTTGATTTGATGGTGTCGAGCTTGGCCAGAGCCTGCTCTACGCCTTCGTCTGTGCCCAGAACGTCATAGATCTCGTCCTTGGCAACGCCGTCGCAGTACAAAGCCCATTCCATGTTGTCGATTGGGCGCTTCTGAAGCGAGCGCTTGCCTGGGTAGGCTTCCAGATCAAAGATATCGCAAACGCTTGTTGGCGCTGTGTCGCCAACCATGTCTGTGCGATAACCGAATGTTGTCGAATAAACGATCTGTGGAATAAAGCATTCGCTGACCAGAAGGTCGCCGAAGTCTTCTGACGCTTTCGTGCCGTCAGGCGCGTCTGCCAACATCGTGTCCGGGTCGATTTCCAGCGCGAGGCCTTCGTCGCACAGACGCATCGCGTCAGAAGCAACCACATCCACAACATCCCATGTGATGTTGTTGGCTTCGTTCATGGCGCGCAGCTTGGCGACGGCTTCGGCAGAGCTGTCATCGCTGATGATGTTGACGCCGGTCTTTTCCATGTAAGGCTTGTGATACGCGTTCATTTGCGAAGCGGTGTAAGCGCCGCCCCATGACACGATGGTCATTTCGTCGGCCATATCCGCCGCACCGGAAACTCCAGCAACTATTGTCAGCGCTGTTGTTGCCATAAGTGTCTTGGTGAATTTCATTTCATTCTCCCGTTGTTGCCCGTTTTAACTTTTGTGGAGGGGCCTTTTGGGCTTTCAGCCAAACCACATTCAATCAACACGCCCCGACACGGGACGCGCGATATTCTCTTGCTGCGTTACGCGTCAAGCGCGCGGCAGTCTTGCGGCAGCCAGCCAATTTCAATCTGCTGCCCCGGTTGCAAACGCGTCTGGTCAGGCGCGTTGCGTGACTTGATGATAAATTCGTCGTTCCCGGCAACGCGAAGCCGCGTGCGGAAAATATCACCCATATAAATAAACTCGAGCACTTCCGCCTTGAGCGTATGGGCGCCCTTCTTCAGGCGCGTCTTGTCAAACTCGACCCGCTCGGGCCGGATCGAAACAGTCGTGCGGTCGCCCACTTTGCTCACATTGACAGGCATCGCGTCGATCTCTTCACCGCTGTCAAGCTGCACAACACAGGCCTCACCGCTGATCTGCTTTACCACGCCCTGCAGCGTGTTGTTCTCGCCAATAAACTGCGCCACAAAGCTGTTTTGCGGGTTTTCATACAGCTCGTCAGGCGGCGCAATCTGCTGGATGCGCCCGTCATCAAACACAGCCACACGGTCTGACATCGTCAGCGCCTCGGTCTGGTCATGCGTCACATAAACAGTGGTGATCCCCAGATTGTGCGCAAGATGGGTGATCTCAAACTGCATCTTCTCCCGCAGTTGCTTGTCGAGCGCGCCCAAAGGTTCGTCCATCAACACAAGCTCCGGCTCAAACACCAGCGCCCGCGCCAAAGCAACGCGCTGCTGCTGCCCGCCCGAAAGCTGCGCCGGACGGCGCCCGCCAAAGCTGCCCATCTCGACCATATCCAAAGCCCGCTTGACCTTGGCCTCGCGGTCAGACTTGCCGATTTTGCGGACCTCAAGCGGAAACGCGAGGTTCTCGGCAATCGTCATATGCGGAAACAGCGCATAATTCTGGAACACCATCCCAATACCGCGCTTGTGCGGCGGAATGTTGTTGATGCTCACACCGTCAATCTTGATTTCGCCATGTGTCGCCGTTTCAAAGCCCGCCAACATCATAAGACAGGTCGTCTTGCCCGAGCCTGATGGCCCAAGCATTGTCAGAAACTCGCCTTTGGGCAATGTCAGGTTTAGGTCTTTTACAACAAGCGTCTCGCCGTCGTAACTCTTCTGAACACGTTCGAAC
>JAHBAM020000112.1 GCA_018500125.2 Roseobacter sp.
CTAAGCTGTCCAGAAGGTGATCTAGCGGATGATTCCTCCAGTCGATGAGCTTCTCAGCCTCGTCCGCGCCTATAACCCGAAAACAAACGCGCGCCTCATCACCGAGGCCTACGAGTTTGCCAAGGCCGCACATGACGGCCAGAAGCGCCACTCGGGCGAATCATATTTCACACATCCCTTCGCCGTCGCCCAAATTCTGGCAGGCCAGCGGCTCGATGACAGCACGCTGATCACCGCGCTCTTGCACGATACCATCGAAGACACCGGCGCCTCCTATGAAATCGTCAGCGACAAATTTGGCCGCGAGGTCGCCGATCTTGTGGATGGCGTCACCAAGCTGACCAATCTCCAGCTCTCCTCCACCGAGACAAAACAGGCCGAGAACTTTCGCAAACTGTTTATCGCCATGTCGCGCGATCTGCGGGTGATCCTCGTCAAGCTCGCCGACCGGCTGCACAATATGCGCACAATCAAGGCGATGCGCCCGGACAAACAGGCTCAAAAAGCCCGAGAAACCATGGATATCTACGCCCCCCTCGCCGGCCGCATGGGGATGCAATGGATGCGCGAAGAGCTTGAAGACCTCGCCTTCAAAGTGCTCAACCCCGAGGGGCGCGCCTCGATCATGCGCCGCTTCATCACACTGCAAAACGAAACCGACGATGTGATCGAACGAATCACAGCCGATATGACGCTCGAGCTGGACAAAGCCGGGATCGACGCCCAAATCATCGGGCGCGCCAAAAAGCCCTATTCGATCTGGCGCAAAATGCAGGAAAAAGAGCTGGCCTTCTCGCGCCTCTCCGATATCTACGGCTTCCGCATCATCTCCCGAACCGAAACCGATTGTTACCGTATCCTCGGCGTCATTCACCAACGCTGGCGCGCCATTCCGGGCCGCTTCAAGGACTATATCAGCCAACCCAAATCAAACGGATACCGCTCGATCCATACGACGGTTTCGGGCCGCGACGGCAAGCGCGTCGAAGTCCAGATCCGCACCCAGCAGATGCACGATGTCGCCGAAAGCGGCGTGGCGGCGCATTGGTCCTACCGCGACGGTGTGCGCACAGAAAACCCCTTCGCCGTTGATCCGGTCAAATGGGTGTCGGGCCTCACCGAGCAATTTGACGCCGAGGAAGACCATGACGCCTTCCTCGAAATCGTCAAACTCGAGATGTATGCCGATCAGGTCTTCTGCTTCTCGCCCAAGGGCGATGTGATCAAACTGCCGCGCGGCGCAACCCCGCTCGATTTTGCCTATGCAATCCACACCCGCATCGGTGACGCCTGCGTCGGCGCCAAGATCGACCATATGCGGGTGCCGCTCTGGACCCGGATCCGCAACGGCCAATCCGTTGAGATCATCACAGCCGAAGGCCAGACGCCACAGCCGACATGGCTCGACATGGCCGTCACAGGCAAAGCCAAAAGCGCCATCCGCCGCGCCCTGCGCGAAATGGACCGCGACCGCTTTATCAAACTGGGCCGCGAAATCGCCCGCGCCGCCTTTGAAAATCTCGGCAAGAAAGCCACCGATAAAGTCCTCGACACCGCCGCCAAAAAGCTGCGCCTTGAGGATCGCGACGAAGTGCTCGCCCGTTTGGGCAGCGCCGAAATCGAGGCGCGCAGCGTTGTGCAGGCGGTCTACCCCGACCTGATCGAGGACCGCACCGAAGCCGTGCCGCCCGAGCGCGCCGTGATCGGCCTCTCCTCGGACCAACACTTCCAGCGGGGCACCTGCTGCCAGCCGCTGCCGGGCGAGCGCATTGTCGGGATCACCTATCGCGGCAAAGGGGTCGTCGCACACCGGATCGATTGCGACAGGCTGACGGATTTTGAAGACCAGCCCGAGCGCTGGCTCGACCTGCATTGGCAGTCCGGCAATCACCCCGCGATCTACCCTGTGACCCTCGAGCTGACGATCGGCAATGATGCGGGCGTGCTGGGCCGGGTCTGCACCTTGATCGGCGAGGCCAAGGCCAATATCTCGAATCTGGTTTTTCTGGATCGCAAACCAGACTTTTACAAACTGCGGATAGATGTGGATTTAAGTGATGCAGAGCATCTGCACACGCTCAGTTCGGTGCTGGAGGCGGAAAATGATGTCGCCCTGCTCGAACGTGTTGTTGACCCCGAGGCCAGCAACGTCGAAAACGGGGCTGAGGCGCAGTAACTAAAAACGGCAAGGACAGAAGTTTTGGTCTTTAAACGGCGAGACAAAAGGGCGTGGTGGAAAATCGTCACCGAATTCCTCTACCCGAAAGGGGGATGGGCCCGCGCCTTTCACTATGTCCGCCACAGGCTCCACCGGCTTCCCGACCCGCCCCACAAAATTGCCCGCGGCATCTGGGCCGGCGTCTTTACAACATTCACCCCCTTCTACGGGCTGCATTTCATCGTCGCCGCGCTGATCTCGCGGGTGATGCAAGGCAATCTGATCGCAGCCCTTCTGGCGACCTTTTTTGGCAACCCGCTGACCTATATCCCGATCGGCGTGGCCTCGCTCAAAACAGGGCATTGGCTGCTGGGCACCAAATTTGAAGTCGCCGAACAGAAACTGGGCGGCAAATTCGCCGAAGCCGGCGGCGACCTGTGGCATAATTTCCTCGCGATCTTCACCCCGCGCACCGCCGACTGGCACGGCTTGGCCATTTTTTACGACGAGGTGTTCTTCCCCTACCTCGTGGGCGGCATCCTGCCCGGCGTGATCACCGCTTCGATCTGTTATTATATCTCTGTGCCGCTCATTCGAGCCTATCAGAACCGCCGCAAAGGCCGGATCACCAAGAAATTTGCGGCCTTGCGCAAAAAAAAGGCAAAGGATGCGCCTTAACGGATTTCGGATTGCACCCTGTGCAATCCGACCGTCTGGGGGACTGGTCCCCCAGACCCCAGCCAAGCTGGGGGACCAGTCCCCCAGACCCCCTGGGATATTTCGAGAAAGAAAAAGGTTGGGCTTGGCGTGAGAATTTGATCAAATCAAGCCAAGCAATACGAATCAAAGGATCATAGGCCCCGCCATGGTGAATGCTGACAAATTACGTCTTGGTGTGAATATTGACCATGTGGCGACAG
>JAHBAM020000175.1 GCA_018500125.2 Roseobacter sp.
GCCGCAGAGCTTTGCGACAAATATGAACGCCCCGTCGCCACACCGGGCGAGGCGCGCGCAATACTCGGCCTACGCCCCGCCTAGGCCAAATCTCTGGAGAATGTGAAACTGCCCCGCGCTGTCCTCGCCGCAGAGGCAGAGCGACGTGATCTGGTGAGGCGCGGCCAAATCAGGCAGGGCGGCTTCCAGCTCGGCTCTCACAGCCTCCCGCGCCGCCGGCGGCACCGGCGGCACCGGCCCCGTCAGGGTCAGATGATAGCGAAAATCCTCCAACACATAGGGATAGCCCCAGCGCTTGAGATTCTCTCGCTTCTGCGCGCTCATACCGGGGCGCAGCTTGCGCTCATATTCGGCCGCCGTCATAGGCGCGCGAAACGCCTCAAGCTCCTGCACACAAGACCTTGCCAGACGGTTGAGCGCCGCTGTGTCGCCCTGCGGCACAAGCGCAAAAAAGCCGCCCAGCCGCGCCAGCTCAAGCTTGAACGCAACAGGCGAAAGCCCCGCCGCCAGCGCCGACACAGCGTCCACAAGACGCGCCTCGCTCTCGCCCTCAGACAGCGCAAACGGCGCTTTCAACGTCGCGTGAAAGCCATAGCGCGCGGGCCGCGCCACAGTGGCCCGCCCGCTGCCAAGCCATGCAGAGCCAAACGCCCCAAGCGCGCCCTCGGGGCAGTCATAAATCGCATATCTCTGATACATCAGCGCCCTTTCAGCTGCGCCGCAACCATCGACAGCGCAAACGCAATCGCCGCCGCACAGACAATGCTTGGCCCGGCCGGCGTATCAAACCAAAGCGCGCCCCCAAGCCCCGCCATCGCCGCCAGCGCCCCAAAGCCGAGCGACAGCCCAATCATGCCTTCGGGCGTGCGCACGTGCGGGCGCGCACTTGCCGCCGGGATGATCAGAAGCGCCGTGATCAACAGCGCACCAACCGCCTTGATCCCGACCGCCACAACAAGAGCAAGCGCAACAATAAGGCCGATCTCCTCGACGCGCCCGTTATAGCCGCTCGTCTCGGCCAGATCGGGCGACAACACCCAAGTCACAAGCGCCTGCCAGCGCCACAGCAGCCAAAGCGCCACAACCGCCAGCACCGACCAGATCAGCGCCAGATCGGCGCGCGACACAGTGAGCACATCGCCAAAAAGATATGCTTCCACATTCACCCGCGGCCCCGCACTCATCGCCACAGCCACAAGCCCGAAGGCCAGCGCCGAATGCGCAATCACCCCCAGCGCGCTGTCAGCGGACTGGCTCTTATGGGTCAGGCTCACAAACAAAACCGCCACCAGAAGCGCAGCCAGCAACACGCCGATAAACACCGAGACGGCAAAGCCCAGCGACAGCGCCACGCCCAAAATGGCCGCATGGGCCATTGCATCGCCAAAATACGCCATCCGCCGCCAGACAACAAAAGGCCCAAGCGCCCCCGCCGCCAGCGAAACACCAAGGCCAGCCAGCCCCGCGCGCACCAGAAAATCATCAAGCATCAGTGGGCTTCCTCTTGGGCATGGGCCGCTCCATGCCCGCAGTTTTCGTCATGCACATGGTCGTGCTCGTGGCGGTAAAGCGCCAGCGCGCCTTGTGTGCCACTGCCAAAAAGGCGGCGGTATTCGGGCGCATTGCGCACGATTTCGGGCGTGCCTTCACAACAGATATGCCCGTTGAGACAAATCACCCGGTCAGACGCGCTCATCACCACGTGCAGCTCGTGGCTGACCATCAAAACAGCACAGCCCATCTCGGCACGCAGCTCCTCGATCAGACGGTAAAACTCGGCCTGTCCGGGCTGGTCAAGCCCCTGCGTCGGCTCGTCGAGCATAAGCACATCCGGCTCCACAATCAGCGCCCGCGCCAGCAAAACCCGCTGCATCTGCCCGCCCGACAGCACGTCAAGACTGCGCGTTTTCAGCCCCGAAACGCCAACCCGCGCCAAAGCGCGCTCCGCCGCCTGATCGCTCACACGGCGTGGCACATTGAGAAAGCGGCGCACCGTCATCGGCAAGCTCGCCTCAAGCTGGAGCTTTTGCGGCACATATCCGATCTTGAGACCCTTCGCATGGCGGATCTCGCCGCCATCAGGCTTCAAAACCCCGGCCAACATCCGCAGCAATGTCGACTTTCCAGAGCCGTTCGGCCCCACGATGGTGACAATCTCGCCGCGCTCAAGAGCAATATTCACCCCCTGCAAAACACTGTCCCCGGCAAAGCTTTTGCTCAGCCCGCGCGCCTCAATCAAGCTCATAGCCCCGCCCCCGGAATACATTTGGGGCACAGCCCCTCCGCCTCGATCACCATCGTCTCGATCTGGAATCCGGCCTCGCCAGCGCTTTGGCCAAACGGCCCGTGGCTCTCCGTTTCGGCCACACGGCCACAATCACGGCAGATCATGAACGCCGCATCATGCGCCCGCCCCGGATGGGCACAGGCCACATAGGCGTTGAGTTTTTCGATCCGGTGCACAAGCCCCTGCGCCACCCAAAAGCCAAGCGCGCGATAGGCCACAGGCGGCTTGGAGCCAAGCCCCTCCTCCGCCAGCCGCGCAAGCACATCATAGGCCCCCAAGGCTTCATGCGCCTCCAGCAATATTTCAAGCACGCGCTTGCGCACCGGCGTCAGCTGGAGCTTGCGCGCCGCGCAGAGCGCCTCGGCTGCCGCCAAAGAGGCCGCCCGACAGCGGGTATGATCATGCGCGCCAAACCCCGTCAAAGAGGCGCCTGTCGCTTTTGTTGAATTCATATCTTGACTCATGCTGTTATGTTATAACATATCGCCTCAAACGTCCATCCAAAACATCCACCCAAGTTCCCGGAGTCCTTATGTTAAAATATCTGATCACCACAACCATCCTCTTCGCAAGCCCTCTCGCGGCTGGCTCTTTGCGGGTTGTCGCAGATATTGCGCCCGTGCACAGCCTGACCGCGCAGGTCATGGGCGATCTTGGCGCGCCGGAGTTGCTCACAGCCCCCGGCGCCAACCCTCACAGCCACGCCCTGCGCCCCTCCGAGGCCGCCCGCCTGCAAAACGCCGATCTTCTGGTCTGGATTGGCCCCCTCATGTCGCCATGGCTCGGTGAGGCCAAGGCCGAAATGGCCCCCGATGCCGCCAGTCTCTCGCTGATGGAGGCCGAGGGCACTCTCCTCCTCGACAAACGCGGCGCAGAGGATCATGACCACACACACGAGCATGAGCATGAGCACGAGCGTGATGATCACAAAGATCACGACAGCCATGACGAAGAGACCGCCGCCAAAGACGCTCACGCATGGCTCAGCCCCGACAACGCCCTGATCTGGCTCACGCTCATAGCAGACCGGCTCGCCAGCCTCGATCCCGACAACGCTGCGACCTACCACAGCAACGCTGCGACGGCAGGCGCAGCCCTCAAGCTGCAAATCGCTGAGACAGAAGCCCGCCTCGCGCCCCTTGCTGCGCGCGAATTCCTCACAGCCCACGACGCCTATCAGTATTTTCAGCGGCGCTTTGGCCTGACCTCTCACGCCGCTGTGTCAAACGCCGACGATCAGGATGCAGGCCCCGCCCACCTGCGCGCCCTCCTTGAGGACGGGGCCGATCTGGCCTGCTTTGTCGTCGAGCCGAGCACAGCCAAAGCCAGCATCGCGCTGGTCGTTGACACGCTGAACATTCCCGCAGTCGAAATAGATGCCCTCGGGGCCGCTCTGCCCTTGGGCACAGGCCATTACGCCGCCCTGATGGCGCATCTCACAGAGGGCTTTCAAACCTGCCTGACGCCCTGATCAGCCCCAAAGCTCAGCCCGCCCGTGTCCCGTTTGGCACGGGCGCCTCCGGCACGGCCAGAACAGGCGTCACACCGTCGCCATAGCCGATATCAAACAACATCGCCTCCGAGGGGATCCCCGCCATAACCTGCGGCGCGAGGTTCACCACAAACAGCGCCTGCCGCCCGACAATCTCGCTCGGATCATCGCGCTCGCCCTTCATGCCCACAAGAACGCGGCGCGTGGCAAAGCCAAGATCAACGGTAAGCTGCACGAGCTTTTTGGACCTGGGCACATCGGCCACCTCAAGGATCGTTCCGACCCTGATGTCGAGCTTCTGGAAATCTTCAAAAGAGACCGTTTCCTTGGGCGCGGCCGGCGTCATCCGAGCGGCTCAAGCGGCACATCCACCTTGATATGCTGCTCACCGCGCTCTGCGGCCAGCCGGATCTGCTTCTGACGCTCGCGAAAGCGGGTTTTGTCCTCTTCGGTGGTCTCGTCAATGCAGTGATGGCACGACACCCCCTGCTCCCATGTCGCGCGCGCCTTATCCTCGGGCAAAACAGGCCGGCGGCAAGCGTGGCACAGCTCATGTGGCCCCTCGCGCAAGCCGTGGCCCACCGAAACGCGCCCGTCAAAGACAAAGCACTCACCGTTCCAGGTGCTCTGCTCCTGCGGCACTTTTTCGAGATATTTCAGAATACCGCCCTTGAGGTGATAGACATCCTCAATCCCCTGCCCGAGCAGATAATTGGTCGATTTCTCACAGCGGATACCGCCGGTGCAGAACATGGCAATCCGCTTGTTGTGAAAGCGCTCCTTGTTCTCCTCCCACCAGGCGGGAAAGTCGCGAAAGCTCGCGGTTTTCGGGTCCACAGCGCCCTCAAAGGTGCCAATCGCCACTTCGTAGTCGTTGCGCGTGTCAATCACCGCCACATCTTCAGAGAGGATCAATTCGTTCCACTCCTCCGGCTCCACGTAGTTGCCCACATGGGCGCGCGGGTCCACGTCGGGCTGGCCCATGGTGACAATCTCTTTCTTGAGCTTCACTTTCATGCGCGCAAACGGCTGATGCGCGGCGGTGCTTTCCTTCCACTCCAGTGTGGCGCAGCCGGGCAGCGCGCGGATATAGGCCAAGACAGTGTCCAGCCCCGCGCGGTGGCCCGCGATCGTGCCGTTGATCCCCTCACGCGCAATCAGCAGCGAGCCTGAAATACCGTTCTCGCGGCAGACAGTCTGCAGCGGCTCCTGCAGCGCGGCAGGGTCGTCAAACGGGGTGAAATGATAGAGTGCAGCAAGTATAAACATGGGCTTCGCCTAGCTGGGAATCGCGGTTTCGGCAAGGCTTTTACCCTTGAGTTTGGCGCTTTGCACCCCTACCCATTGTCGCAGCGCAAATTTTGCCAAGGAGTCCGCCATGCCTGCCGCCCAAGACACTGCCCTCCTCGTGATCGACGTGCAAAACGACTTTTGCCCCGGCGGCGCGCTGGCCGTGGCCGAGGGCGATCAGATCATCACAGGCATCAACACGCTGATGGACAGCTTTGGCTGCGTCATCCTCACCCAAGACTGGCACCCGGCGGGCCATTCCTCCTTTGCCTCCTCCCATCCGGGCAAAGCCGCCTTTGAGCTGACAGAAATGCCCTACGGCCCGCAAGTCCTCTGGCCCGATCACTGCACCATCGGCTCGCAAGGCGCGGCCTTTCACCCGGCGCTGCGCACAGATGCGGCGCAGATGATCGTGCGCAAAGGCTTTCGCGCACCGATCGACAGCTACTCTGCCTTCTTTGAAAATGATCACAGCACAGCCACAGGGCTGCACGGCTACCTGCAAGAGCGCGGCATCCGCTCGCTCGTGCTCACCGGCCTCGCCACAGACTTCTGCGTCGCCTACTCCGCACTTGACGCCGCGCGCCTTGGCTACAGCGTGGAGCTGCGCGAGAGCCTCTGCCGCGCGATTGATCTTGACGGCTCCCTCGCCTCAGCCAAATCGCAAATGCGTGAAGCGAGCGTCAAAATCAGCTAAATACTGTTAAAAACGCCTGTAAATAAAGGCTATATGTTACCTGTTCATTAAGCTGGAAAAGGCTAAACCTCCCCGCAAGTGCGCGTGGAAGGATCATAACGGCAATGCCGGCAGACAGTCTGGAATTTGAACAAAAGCTCGCGGAGTTCGAACAGCGCAACAGCCCTGAGGGCTTGCTCCTGCGCTATGCGCTGCGGCGCCCCGCCTATTTTTGGTTTCGCCAGATATTCATGATCTGCGGCTCACTTGTGCTCTTTCTCACCGGTCACTTTCTCATTGGCCTCGTGGTCTACCTGATCCTCATCACAGGCGAGCTGGTCGATACGCTCTTTCTCAAAACAATCCCAAAACAGCTCGCCCGCGGCGTGCCCTACAAACGCCTGCATCATCTCGCCACCGCAACCGCAAGCTTTCAATCGCTCACAAGCGTTGCTCTCGCCTTCTTTCCGGTCTGGCTTGAAGGCTCCCCCGAAACGCTGGCCTTCTGTTTTGCCTTTATCGCCGGTGGCGGGATCAACTCAAGCTACCTGCTCAGCTTTCACAGCACCGCAACCTACATCAGGCTGAGCACCCTCCTCGCCTGCGGCATCGCAACCATCATCTATGGCGCAGCCTTCGGCACACTCGGCCTTCAGGCCCAGATCTACAGCGTCTTCGCGCTCAGTATGACAATCTTCCTTGTCTTCACCTTCTTACAATACTCCCAAAGCGGTTTTGAACACCGGACCAAGAGCGAGCGGCGGATGCTTGAACAAAGCCTCGAACTGGCCGCCATCAACAAAACCCTTCATGACCAGCAAAGCGAAGTGCGCCGCCTTGCGCTGGTGGCCCGATACGCAAATGACTCCGTGATCGTCGCCGACCCCAAGGGCCATATTCTCTGGGTCAATGAAGCCTTTACACGGATCACAGGCTACAGCAGCGAAGAGGCCATCGGCAAAAAAACAGGCGCGCTGCTTGACGGCCCCGAGACCGCCTTCACCACAACCGCCGCCATAGAAAGCGCCATCGCTACAGGAACTCCCCTGCGCACCGAGCTGCTCAACTACCGCAAAGACGGAACCAAAATCTGGGTCGAAACCAATCAGGTTCCAATCTACAACGACGCCGGTCAGGTCGAAATGATCATTGCCATCGAGCGCGATGTCACCGCCGACAAATACCATATGGAGGAGCTTGCCGTTGCCAAACGGGCCGCCGAAGACGGCGAACGCGCCAAAACCCAGTTCCTCGCCACCATGAGCCATGAAATCCGCACGCCAATGAACGGCATCATCGGCATGGCCGACCTGCTGCAAGACGAGAGCCTCAGCAAAGAACAACAGGGCTATGTCGAAACAATCCGCTACTCCGCCGAAGCCTTGATGCGCATCATCAATGACATTCTCGACTTCTCCAAGCTCGACGCCGGCAAATCGGTCATCAATCCGGTTGATTTCGACTTGCTCGGCTGTGTCGAAAGCGCCCTCTCGATCCTGCGCCCGAAAGCGATCGAAAAGGGCATTTTCGTCAAGCTCAACTGCCTCACACCCGTGCCGCCGCTGTTGCGCGGGGATGATGGGCGCATTCGCCAGATCGTCATCAATGTGGTCGGCAATGCGATCAAATTCACCCAGCAGGGCGGTGTTACGATTGATCTCTCCTGCTATCCGAGCAGCGAAGGCAATCTTGTCACCCTCGAAGTCAGCGACACAGGAATCGGGATCGCCGAAGACAGGGTCGAGCAGATCTTTGACCAGTTCAGCCAGGCCGATGGCGACATCACCCGCCAATACGGCGGCACAGGGCTTGGCCTGACCATCTCGCGCATTCTGGCCCATGAAATGGGCGGTGATATCGCCCTGCGCTCCACTCTGGGCACCGGCTCGACCTTCACAATCACCCTCGAGCTTGACCACACGCTCGACGCCCTCGAAGTCGCGGCAGAGGCCGCGCTTGACTCCCTGCCAAGCGTCAAGCTGCCCGGCATGAAGGCGCTGGTGGCCGAAGACAATCTCACCAACCAGCTGCTGATCAAGAAATACCTCAAAGACACCGAAATGGATGTGGTCTATGCCCGCAACGGCCGCGAAGCCGTGCGCCTTGCGCTGCGCCACCAGCCCCATGTCATCTTTATGGATATGTCCATGCCCGAAATGGACGGGATCAGCGCAACCCGCAAAATCCGCGCCGAAAAGGCCCTCACCCAGCCCAAAATCGTCGCGCTCACAGCCAATGTCTACGCCTCTGACAAGGCCGCCTGTCTCTCGGCGGGGATGGACGGCTTCCTCTCCAAGCCGCTCAAACGCTCCGATCTGATGGGCTGGCTCTGCCAGATCTGACCGCATCGTTTGAGGGCTTGAACCCGCCCGCGCGGCACCCCATGGTGGCGGCAACATTTTGCAAGGGGGGCCGCACCCATGGACATCGCCACACGCGTCTGGAATCACAAATGGAAGATCGACCCGATCGTGCGCTCGCTGATCGACAATGATTTCTACAAATTGCTGATGTGCCAATCGGTGTTTCGCAACAAGCCCGACGCCCAGGTGCGCTTCTCGCTGATCAACCGCGCCGCCGATGTCCCCCTTGCGAAGCTCATCGACGAAGGCGAGCTGCGCGAACAGCTCGACCATATCCGCTCCCTCTCCCTCACCCGCGGCGAAAGCACCTACCTGCGCGGCAATACCTTCTACGGCAAGCGCCAGATGTTCCGCCCCGACTTCATGGAATGGTTCGAAAACCTGCGCCTGCCCGAATATGAACTCACCCGCGTGGGCGACCAATACGAGCTGACCTTCGAGGGCAGCTGGCCCGAAGTCATGCTCTGGGAAATCCCCGCGCTCGCCGTCCTGATGGAGCTGCGCTCCCGCGCTGTTCTCGGCCAGATGGGCAAGTTCGAGCTGCAAGTGCTCTACGCCCGCGCCACAACCAAACTCTGGGAAAAGATCGAGCGCCTGCGCGCGGCCCCCGGCCTCAAACTGGCCGATTTTGGCACCCGCCGCCGCCACTCCTACCTCTGGCAGGACTGGTGCGTGCAGGCCATGCTCGAGGGCCTCGGCCCCGATGCCTTCATCGGCACCTCCAATGTCCATA
>JAHBAM020000140.1 GCA_018500125.2 Roseobacter sp.
CCCCCCTAGCGACACTCAGCCAACCGACCCAGCCAACCGACCCACCCCGGTTGTGTTATTTTCCTTTATTCCACCCGCCCGAACCGCTAGTCAGCCCCATGCTCATTGATCTCATCGTGCAAGACCCCCGCTGGCGTGAAGCGCGCCTTGAGGCCCTCGCCGAGGCCGCCGCCAGCGCCACGCTCGCCCATCTCGGGCTGCTGCCCGCCGCCTGTGAAATCGCCCTGCTCGGCTGCGATGACAGCCGCATCGCAACGCTCAACACAGAGTTCCGCGCCAAGCCCACGCCCACCAATGTCCTCAGCTGGCCCGATCAGGCGCTCGCCGCCCAAGACGACGGCGCCACACCTGATCGCCCCAAAAGCGATCCTCACGCGCCCGACGAGCCGCTTTTTCTGGGCGATATCGCAATCAGCTATGACACCTGCGCGCGCGAAGCCGCCGATCAGGCCAAACCCATCGCCGATCACATCACCCATCTGATCGCCCATGCAACCCTGCATTTACTGGGCTATGATCACATCCGTGACCAAGATGCCACGTTGATGGAAGCCCTTGAGGTAGAAATACTTGGCAAAATGGGCATTGCTAACCCATATTGATCGCAGTATCGCGAAAGCATCCCTTCAGAAAGACACACAGACACAATGGGCGACAACCAAGACGGATCTTCTAGCGCAGCGCCAAGCGCGCAGCCTGCCCCCGAGGCCGATCCACACCCGAGACCCAAAACAGGGTTCTTCTCCCGCATCATCCGCGCCCTCAGCCCCGCTGATGCCGAAGCACCGGCGCTGCCGTCGCGCCAAAGCAGCCCCCCCAGCCTTGCGCATGGCGTGCTCAATCTGCGCCGCATGGCGGTTGAAGATGTGATGATTCCGTCGGCCGATATCGTTGCGGTGCCCTCAACCATCTCCAAAGACGAGCTTGTGACCGTGTTCCGCGAAAGCGGCCTGACGCGCCTGCCGGTCTATGAGGACACGCTCGACAGCCCGCTTGGCATGGCCCACCTCAAGGATTTCGCGCTCCAACACGGCTTCAACGGCTCCGCCGCCAAAGGCCGCTTTTCGCTCAAGGCGCTGTTGCGCCCGCTGATGTTTGTGCCGCCCTCCATGCCGATCGGCGTTCTGCTCGCCAAAATGCAAGCCGAGCGCAAACATATGGCGCTGGTGATTGACGAATACGGCGGCGTCGACGGCCTCGTCACAATCGAAGACCTGATCGAACAGGTCGTCGGCGAAATCGAAGACGAGCATGACGCCGAAGAAGATGTCTATTTCACCGAAGACAAAAAAGGCGGCTACCTCGCCCTCGCCAAAACACCGCTCGATGAATTTGAAGAAGAAATCGGCCTGCCTCTGACCGAGGTCGACGAGGTTGACGGCGAAGAGGTCGAAACGCTCGGCGGCCTCGTCTTTATGCTCACAGGCCGCGTGCCGGTGCGCGGCGAAGTGGTCAAACATCCCGAGGGCTTTGAGTTTGAAGTCGTCGATGCCGACCCCCGCCGCATCAAGCGGCTGCGCGTGCGCCTGCCCGATCATGCCGCCCGCGCCGCCGAGGCCGCCGCCAAGGCTTCTGCAAAAGCCGGCTCACATCCCCCGAGCGAAAAAAATGGCAATGCGGCAGCCTCCTGATCCGCGGCTCTGGCTGTCCGGGGTGTTCGGGGTATCCGGGGGGGCTGCGCTGTCTGCTCTGTCCGGGCTGTCCCTGCCGCGCCAAATGCTGCTGGCCGCGCTCGCCGGTCTGATCACATCCCTTGGCCTTGCGCCCTTTGCGCTCTGGCCCCTCGCGCTTCTGGCGCTGGCCTGCCTCACACTTGTGATCCGCGCCGCCCAGAGCCGTCGCAGCGCCGCCCTCATCGGCTGGGCGGCAGGCACAGGCTATTTCGCTCTCGCCCTGCTCTGGATTGTCGAACCCTTCCTGATCGACCCTTGGCTCACCGGCTGGATGGCCCCTTTCGCGCTGGTGTTGATGTCCGCAGGCCTCGCGCTATTCTGGGGGGCAGCGGCCGGCTTGGCCCACGGGCGCGGCGGCCTCGCCCTGATCGGCGCGCTGGCGCTGGCCGAATTCGCGCGCGCCCATCTGCTCACAGGCTTCCCATGGGCGCTGCTCGGCTATATCTGGAGCGAAAGCCCCTTTGCGCTCTACGCCGCCTACATCGGCCCGCATGGCTTAACGCTCGTGGCCCTTGTCACAGCCGTTTCGCTCACAACGCGCCCCGCGCGGCAAGAGCTGCGCGGCTATCTCCCGCTGCTCGCGGTCTGTGCCGCTCTGGCCGCCACACCGCTCCTGCAAAAAGAGACAAGCGCGCCGCCAGATGCGCCGATCGTGCGCATTCTTCAGCCCAATGCCGCCCAACACGAAAAATGGGACCCCGCCCTCGCCCGCTTTTTCTTTGAGCGCCAGCTCGCCTATACCCGCGCCCCTGCCGAAACGGGCCAGCGCCCCGATCTGATCGTCTGGCCCGAAACAGCCGTGCCTTGGGTCTTGGACAATGCACAACAGGCGCTCAAGACCCTCTCGGACACCGCCGGAGATGTGCCCGTGGTGCTCGGCATCCAGCGCGCCGAGGGCTGGCGCTACTACAACTCCCTGATCGTGCTCGCCCCGTCCGGCCACGTCCAGACGATCTATGACAAGCATCACCTCGTCCCCTTCGGCGAATATATGCCCCTCGGCGACAGCCTCGCGCGCTTCGGCATCACAAGTTTCGCCGCCCAGGAGGGCAACGGCTATTCCGCTGGCCCCGGCCCCAGGCCCGTTTCTGTGGCGGGCCTCGGCGTCTTTGCCCCGCTGATCTGCTATGAGGCGGTCTTTCCGCAGTATGCAGCCGCCTTCAACCAGCGCTCCACCCACCTTTTGCAAATCACCAACGACGCTTGGTTCGGCCGCTTCTCCGGCCCCCAGCAGCACCTGTCCCAAGCCCGTATGCGCGCCATCGAGCAGGGCCTGCCGCTGCTGCGCTCTGCCAATACCGGAATTTCGGCCGTGATCGACGCCCAAGGCCGCATCCTCGCCTCCATTCCGCTCGCCACATCCGGCTTCATCGACGTGCCCCTGCCCGCGCGCCTGCCGCGCACGCTCTATGGCAAAACAGGCGACTGGCCCGCCCTCGCCCTCGCCCTGCTGCTCGTCGCGGCCTCTTGGCAACGCTCCCGCGCCAAGCGCCGCAGCCCTGCCAATTCAGATTGACAATCCCACCGCCGCAGGCGACCTAGGCACACACATACAAAAGAAATCACCGCCCCAACGGCTTCCTGACGGGGTGGATCATAAAACACCGGAGCACTTTCATGACACGTCCCACCTATACTTTCACCTCGGAGTCCGTCTCCGAAGGGCACCCCGATAAGGTCTGCGACCGCATCTCTGATGCCATCCTCGACGCCTTCCTCGCCCAAGAGCCGGAAGCCCGGGTCGCCTGCGAAACCTTCGCAACAACCAACCGTGTCGTGATCGGCGGCGAAGTCGGCCTCGCCGATCAAGCCAAGCTGGCCGAATATATGGGCAAAATCGATGCCATCACCCGCGCCTGCATCAAAGACATCGGTTATGAGCAAGACAAATTCCACTGGAACACCTGCGAAATCACCAATCTTCTGCACGAGCAATCCGCCCATATCGCTCAGGGCGTAGACGCCTCGGCCGACAAAGACGAAGGCGCCGGCGATCAGGGCATCATGTTCGGCTATGCCTGCACCGAAACAGAGGCGCTCATGCCCGCGCCGATCCAGTTTTCCCACGCCATCCTGCGCCGCCTCGCCGAGGTGCGCAAAAACGGCACCGAGCCGACCCTCGGCCCCGATGCCAAATCGCAAATCTCGGTCACTTACCGCGATGGCAAGCCCGTCGGCGTCAGCTCGATCGTGCTCTCCACCCAGCATCTTGACGAAAGCATGACCTCCCAAGACGTGCGCGCCGTGGTCGAGCCTTATATCCTTGAGGTGCTCCCCGAGGGCTGGATCCTGCCCGACACCGAATGGCACGTGAACCCAACAGGCAAATTCGTCATCGGCGGCCCCGATGGCGACGCAGGCCTCACCGGGCGCAAAATCATCGTCGACACCTACGGCGGCGCCGCCCCCCACGGCGGCGGGGCCTTCTCTGGCAAAGACCCGACAAAAGTCGACCGCTCCGCCGCCTATGCCGCGCGCTATCTGGCCAAAAACGTGGTCGCCTCCGGCATGGCCGCGCGCTGCACGCTGCAGCTCTCCTATGCCATCGGGGTGAGCAAGCCCCTGTCGATCTATGTCGACACCCACGGCACAGGTCAGGTCGAGGACGCCGCCATCGAGCGCGCCGTCGCCCAATGCATGGACCTCACCCCCCGCGGCATCCGCCAGCACCTCGCGCTCAACAAACCGATCTATGAGCGCACCGCCGCCTACGGCCACTTCGGCCGCGCCCCCGAGGCCGACGGCGGCTTCTCATGGGAGCGCACCGATCTCGCCGCAGCCCTCAAAGCCGCGGTCTGAGCACTGGGATTATTCGCTCCAAGCAAAGGCGCAGGGCCAGCCCTTGCGCCTTTTTTGCACCATGCTGACCCCAAGCTGGCACCCCTTAGCGCCCCTTTGAAACAAGTCTCGGGCGCAGCCCCGCCCGCGCGCTGCTTCGGCCCCGTTGCACCCGCCCGGCTTTCGCGCTAAAGGCGGCCCATGAGCGATAAACACCCCGAAAACCACCCCTCAGGCGCGCCGTGGCGCAACTTTTATGGCCGTTTCAAAGGCAAGGGCCTGCGCCCGTCCCAAGAAGGCTACCTCGCGCAAGACCTCGCCGCCCTCTCTCCGGGCGCGGTGAGCTGGGAGGAAAATCCCGAGCGCCACCCGCTGGACCTCAAAGCCCTCTTTGGCGCGCGCGACATCTGGCTTGAAATCGGCTTTGGCGGCGGCGAACATATGGTGCACCAGGCCCAAGCCAACCCCGAGGTCGGCTTTATCGGCTGCGAGCCTTATATCAACGGCGTCGCCATGCTGCTCGGCAAGATCCGTCAGGCCAAAACCGACAACATCCGCATTCATCCGGGCGATGCGCGCGATCTGTTTGATGTGCTGCCCGATGCAAGCCTCGCGCGCGCCTTCCTGCTCTACCCCGACCCTTGGCCCAAAAAGCGCCATCACCGCCGCCGCTTTGTCACGCAGGATCATCTCGTTCCGCTCGCCGCCAAGCTCAAACAGGGGGCGATTTTCCGCGTTGCCACCGATATCGAGGATTATGTGCGCCAAACTCTGGAAGAAGTGCCGCGCGCCGGCTTTGAATGGCTTGCAGAAACCGCCGAAGACTGGCGCACGCCCTGGCCCGACTGGATCTCGACGCGATATGAGCAAAAAGCCCATCGGGAAGGACGCACACCGCATTACCTGACCTTCCGCAAGCTCTAACCCCGCAGCCGGCAGGCCAAGCGCCGCAAAATCCTCTTGGTCCCAAACTCCAGCGGCTCCCAGACCTGCTTCGCCACAGCCCCGCTCGGCAACAGCCCTGTTTGGCACCGGCCCCGCTCGGCCCCAGCCCTGTTTGGCACCGGCCCCGCTCGGCCCAGCTCAGCCCAGCTCAGCTTGGTCCCAGAGCCAGTTGGCAACAAAGCCGATGGCCCCACATCAAGGTGCGCCCTGCCAACACTCGCACTCAACGAACCGGCGCTGAACCCATTGGCAGGGCGACTTACAAGACGCGCCCGCCGGTTCTTCAGCCTGTGACGCAAGGATTGGTCTAGCCCAAGTCCCTTAAGAGCCGGTAAACCGCGCCTGTTTTTCTGTCCCGAAATATCCCTCTGCTTTTTTTGTCCCGAACTATCCCTTTTTCTTTCCAGAAATATCCCGGGGGTCTGGGGGCTGGCCCCCAGCTCCACCTGCGTCTGGGGGCTGGCCCCCAGCTCTGCCTGCGTCTGGGGGCTGGCCCCCAGCTCTGCCTGCGTCTGGGGGCTGGCCCCCAGCCCTGCCCGCGTCGGGCGGCTGGCCCCCGTCACACGCAGGTTTCAGACCCGCGCCGGTGCTGCTCTGTCGCGGTGAAGGCCCTCAGAGGTTCTCTTGCTGGGGCATCCCCAAGACATGAAAGCCGCCATCCACACGGATAATCTCGCCTGTGGTGCAGGCCCCTGCTTCGGAGGCCAGATAGACCGCCGTGCCGCCCACGGCCTCCAACGTCGCATTGGAGCCAAGCGGCGCGTTCTGGTCGGTGTGTTTGAAGGTCGCCCGTGCCCCGCCGATCGCCGCACCCGCAAGCGTCTTCATCGGGCCGGGGCTGATCGCATTGACGCGAATGCCCTCGCGGCCCAGATCGTTCGCCAGATAGCGCACCGTCGCCTCCAGAGCCGCCTTGGCCACGCCCATCACGTTGTAGTTCGGCGTGACCCGCGTAGAGCCCATATAGGTCAGCGTCAAAAGCGTGCCGCCATGCTCCGCCATCATCGGATGGGCGCGCCGCGCCACCTCGATGAAGGAATAGGCCGAAATATCCATCGAGGTCTTGAAGTTCTCACGGGAGGTGTTGAGGATCCGCCCGGTCAGCTCGGTCTTGTCAGAGTAGGCAATCGCATGAACCACAAAATCAAGCCTGCCCCAGCGCGCCTGAAGCGCCTCAAAGGCGGCGTCCAGCGAGGCATCATCGGTGACATCCACATCCACCATAAAGTCACTGCCCACAGACGCCGCCAATGGCTCAAGCCGCTTGCCAAAGGCTTCCCCCTGATAGGTAAAGGCCAGCTCCGCGCCCGCCTCCGCCATCGCGCGGGCAATGCCCCAAGCAATCGAACGCTCGTTCGCGACGCCCATAATCAGCCCGCGTTTCCCTGTCATCGCGCCCATCTGCGTTATCCCTTAAACTTTGACAAAATCATCGACCCGTTCGTGCCACCAAAGCCGAAAGAGTTGGTCATAACGCTGTCCAGCCCCGCATTGTCGACACGCGCGGTGGCAATCTCGCCTGCGCGAATGGCCGGATCGAGCGTTTCCACGTTGATGCTGGGAATGATAAAATCATGCTCAAGGCTCAAAAGACAATAAATCGCCTCCTGCGCGCCTGTCGCGCCCTGGCTGTGACCCGTCATCGACTTGGTCGAAGAGATCACCGGCTGTTTGATCCCCTCAAACACCGCGCGCACGGCTTCGACCTCGCCCACATCGCCCACAGGCGTTGAGGTGCCATGGGCGTTGATGTAATCCACCTGCCGCCCCTCGGGCAGCGTGGAGAGCGCGAGCTTCATTGCGCGCATCCCGCCCTCGCCTGACGGGGCGACCATATCGGCCCCATCCGAGGTTGCGCCATAGCCGGTCACTTCCGCATAAATCTTGGCGCCCCGCGCCTGCGCATGGCCCAGCTCCTCAAGCACAAGAATACCGCCCCCGCCACCAATGACAAAGCCGTCGCGGTTGGCATCAAAGGCACGGCTCGCGCGCTCGGGCGTGTCGTTATATTTGCTGCTCATCGCGCCCATCGCGTCAAACAGGCAAGACAGCGTCCAGTCCAGCTCCTCGCCACCGCCAGCAAACATGATGTCCTGCTTGCCCATCATGATCTGCTCGGCGGCGTTGCCGATGCAATGCAGACTTGTCGAACAGGCCGAGGTGATCGAATAGTTGATCCCCTTGATCTGATAGGCCGTGGAGAGGTTCGCGCTCACAGTCGAACACATGGTCTTGGGCACCGCAAA